>CAYFYD010000013.1:0-3232 GCA_964347195.1 uncultured Ectothiorhodospiraceae bacterium | reverse complement strand
GCTCGTCGTAGGCCTCACCGAAGACCAGCTCCTTGCGGTAGGCGGCCTCCACTTTCTGGATGTCGAACTCGAGTCCCGGGAGCTTGATCCCGACGATCGCGAGCAGCACCGTACCGCCCGCGGCGGAGACGATCGCCACGTACACCAGGGCGTGGCTGACTTCGCCGATCCAGGGCAGCTCGGTGACGTGCTGGCTCAGGCCCCAGAGCAGGGGCAGGAAGGCGATGAGCGTCATGACCGAGCGCAGGAAGCTCACGCCGAGGCCCTCCATGATGCGGGCGAAGCGCATCGTGTCCTCCTGCACGCGCTGGGCGGCGCCTTCGATGTGCCGCAGGCGCGGCCACCGGTCCATGTAGTAGTTGTTCATCGCGGTGCGCCAGCGGAACACGTAGTGGCGGATGAAGAACTCGAGCACCACCGCCACCGCGATGTAGATGGCGGCGATCTGGGTGAAGGTGAGGCAGTGGCCGAGGAAGGTGGAGAGCTCGACGCTCCCGGGATTCGCGAGCGCCTCCTGGAGGGTGTCGTAGAACTCGCCGAACCATTCGTTGATCCGGACATCGAGCTGCACCTTGTACCAGGTGACGACGAGGATGATGATGCTGCCGGCGAGCGACCAGGGCAGCCATCGGCGGCTGAGGAAGAAGGATCGGAACATCGGCGTCTCCTGAAGGGATGCGGCGAGCGGGGCCCGGGCGAAGGTCCCTCGGGCGGCCCGGTGGACGGCTTCAGGCCCACGGGCCGGTGGGAAGCGGAGTTCCCGGGGAAGCCAGGGTCTCGACGGAGCTCATGCGGTCCGCGAGAGCGAGCGTCCCGGCGGAACCCCGGTGATTCCCGTGCAAACGGAAACCATGGAAAACAACAAGGTATGGCAGATTTCTGCCAAACGGGATCCCAGTTTAGCGGATTCGAGCGTGCGCGCGGGGTTACGAGTCGGTAACGAACGCCGGCGATCGAGCGACACCGTGAAGCGACCCGCCGCCGGAGCCCCTTCCGGCGATGCCCCGGGGACGGGCCCCGGGCCGCGCTTCAGGCCCGGTCGAGCGCTTCCCGGAAGGCGCGGCGGGACTCCGGGCCGTGCACGAGGTCCCACCGGTACTCGTAGTCGCCGCCTTTCTCGACCTCGAGGTCCACGAACACCGGGCCGCGCTCCTCGAGCAGGTCCGCGACGCTGCGCTCGAAGTCGTCGAGCGCGCTGAACTCGTAGACCTTCTCGATGCCGGCGGCCCGGGCGAAGCCGGCGAAGCTGATGACGCCCCGGCCCGGAATGGGGTGCGCCCCGTTGGCCTCGTAGGTGCCGTTCTCGCACACGAAGTGGATCAGGTTCGGCGGCGCGACCTCCGCGATCGTCACCAGGGTCCCGAGGTTCATGAGCAGGCTGCCGTCTCCGTCGAGCACGATGACCCGCTTGTCGGGGCGGCCGAGCGCCAGCCCGAGGCCGTGGGAGGAGCCGAGACCCATCGCGCCGAAGGAGTAGTAGGTGAGCGGCCAGGGCTTGATCACGCTCCATTCGAAGGCGGCCTGGTAGAGCGGCACCACGATCTGGTCGCTGTGGTGGCGGGCGAGGACCGCCAGACACTCGTCACGTTTCATCATGGGGAGGCAGCATCGCTCCTACGAGAAGGGCCACCGGCCGGGACACGGCGTAGGCGTGGTCGATGGCGGGTCGGATCCGGGCGACGTCGCCGGCGTGCCGGAGCAGGTGCTGGTCGACGCCGAGGGCGTCGAGCACCGGCTGCGCGACGCGCACGATGTGCTTGGGGGACGTGCGGGGGTCCTCGCCGGCGAGTGCCCCCTGGAGGCCGACGAGCATGCAGATCGGCAGCCCGTAGTCCACCGCCACCGCGCGGATCGCGTTGACCGAGTCGTACATGCCGGTCGACTGCATCATCAGCAGGCCCCGCCGCCCGCAGAAGGAGAGGCCGGCGCAGATCCCGACGCCTTCGTCTTCCTTGCACACCCGCACGTGGCGCAGCGCCGGGTCCGCCGCGAGGGGGCGGAGCAGACCCTCGCTGGTGGTGATGTCGGGCACCGAGACCACGAACTCGATGCCGCTCTCCTTGATCGCCGCGAGGATGTCGCGGCCGAGGAGGACGCGGTTGCTGCCCGTCTCCCCGCTCATCGGTGGCCTGAACCCATCGACTCCGTCCTCCGGCAGTCGGACCGCTCCGCGCCGGCACCGGCACCGGCACCGGCACCGGGGCGAGCCGAAACTGCGTGCCACTGTGCAACAGGACGATCCGCGTGGCAACGCCGGATGCCCGTCGGGAGGGCGCTCCGGTGTCGAGGCGTGCCGCCCGGGCGCTCCTTCACGCCGCCGGGTACATCCGTTGGAAGTAGCCGCCGTCGATGGGATCACCGGGCCGGAGCCCGTGGCCCTCGTAGCTCGGCTGGGTCTCCCGCCCGCGCTCCACGAAGACCGCGTCGTCCCCGACCACCACGAGCGATATCGCGCGGCGCGGCGAGGTCTCGTGGTTGCCGGGAGAGCCGTGCAGAGTGAGACCGTGGAAGGCCACGCAGTCGCCCGCGCGCATCGGCCACGCGAGCCGCTCGAAGCGCGCGGGATCGCCCTCGACGTTCGGCGCGACCTCGAAGCCGTCGCCTTCCCCGTAGCCTTCGTACCAGCCGCCGTTGATGCGCTCGGGGCGGAAGCGCCGGCCCCAGCGGTGGGAGCCGCGCAGGAAGGCGAGCGAGACGGAGGCGGGATGGGAGTCGAGCGCGACCCACATCACGCACATCTGCTCGCCCTCCATGCAGTAGAAGGGCTGGTCGTGGTGCCAGGGCGTGCGGCGCGAGGAGCCCGCCTCCTTGAGCCACATCGCGTCGTGGAGCAGGTTCACTCTCCGCGAGCCCATCAGGGTGGCGGCCACCGCGCCCATCGGCGAGCCGGTGACGAAGGGAAGGAAGGCGGGCACGCGGTGCGACATCTGCAGGTCGCTGAAGAAGCCGCCGGACTCGCCCTCGATGCTGTGGTCCTGGGCGTTGGGGCCGGGGCGGGTGCGCGCGAGGGCGACCGCTTCGCGCAGGTGCTCCACCCACTCCCCGTCGAGCACCCGCGGGAGGTGGACGGCGCCGTCGCGCCGGTAGGCTGCGACCTGCTCGCGGGTGAGGGGTTCGAGGGGCTCGCGGTTCATGCCGCCATGATAACGCGTCCGCGGGATGGCGCCACCACCCGGCAGCGCCGAAGCGGGGCGGGGCACCCGGTGCTGCGGCGGGCGGGCTGCTACTCCGA
>CAYFYD010000012.1:0-20522 GCA_964347195.1 uncultured Ectothiorhodospiraceae bacterium | reverse complement strand
CTCGCCGTAGAACAGGTCCGCGAACGCGAGCTCCCAATGGTGGAAGCGGTGACGGCGCGCGAGGTCGTCGACGAGCTCGAGCCGCGGGAACTGCTCGAAGAGTTTGTCGAGGTTCAGCATCCCGATCTCGTTGGTGATGCGCTTGGCGATGCCGGCGGAGTGCTCGGCGTACTCGTCGCCGAAGAGGTCGGCGGTCTGGTTGGGGCCGAGGCCGGGCTGGAACACGGAGCCGGTCAGCACCAGGGTGATCTCGTTCAGGAACTCGTCGCGGTCCGGGAGCTGGTCCGCGTGCCCGAGCGGCCAGAACCAGAGTGCGCACCAGTAGTCCATCACGAGCTTCAGGCGCCGGTAGGGGCTCGCGGTGCGGGTGCCTTCGCTGAAGATGCCTTGGGCACGGATGCGGTCTTTCCACGTATTGATGGTGCGGCGCTTGCGCGCGGGGGCGGGCCGGCCCCACACGGGCAGGGTGTCCTCGGTCTCCCGGTGGTCGCGGGCGAGCTGCTCGGCGTGCAGCGCCCAGAGCGCGTCCACGCGGTCGGAGAGCGCTTCCAGCTCGGCGATCTGCTCGTCGGCGATGGGCTTGAAGAAGTCCTTTCGCCATTGCTTGATCCGCTCGAAGCTCTCCGGCTCCAGGGCCTTCGCCGCCCGGTCGCGGTAGGCGGCCATGCCGGGGTCCGGCAGCAGGAAGTGGTAGACGCTTCCGGCAGGGCGCCGCACGGCGCGGGTGCGCGCCTCGCCTTCCGCCGCTGCCGCACCGCCGGCCCCGATCCCGTCGCGCCCGCCCTCGCCATCTCCATCAACCTCGTTGCCGCACCGACTACCCCAAAGGCCCTTGTCGTCCCCATGACTCCCCTTCCGTCCGTGGTATCCACCGCTTCGATTGGCCTCATCGTCTCGGCGGCCTCCATCGTCCCTGTCGTCCCGATCGCCAGGACCTGATCCATCCTCTCCGCCGCGCCCCGCTCCGGCGCCGGCAGGAGGCGCCACGCGCTCCGGCGCGTGGTTAAACCAGAGCGCGGGCTTGCGGTTCTCCTTGCCAAGGCTCGCGGTGCGGAACACCTGCCGCCGTGCGCCCACCAGCGAGTTGCCGCAGACGATCTGGTAGCCGAACCACGGGACCCGACCGCCCCGGTGGATGCAGTTCAGCCACAGGGAGATCTCGGCCAGCTCGCCCGCCACCGGGTTGAGGTCCACCCCGTACACGTTGCGGTCGGCGATGTAGTGTTTCACCTTCTGCAGCTCGCCCGCGTAGTCGGCGTGCGGGATGCGTCGGCCCAGCTCGCGCTGCTTGCGCTCCAGGTACTTCTCCGCGAGCTGGTTCACCGCCTCGTTCAGGAACGCGGCGGAGCCCATCGCGGGCTCGCAGACGCTGAGGTCGAGGATGTGGTCGGCCGGCATGTCGTCCGGGATCAGCTCGTGCAGCGCGTACTTGACCACGCCGCGGGTGAGCGCTTCCGGCGTGTAGTAGCTCGCGGACTTCTGCCGGTCGCGACCCGCGAGGCGGTAGATGAAGCGGCCCCGCGGGTGGACGCGGAGCCTGCGCCGGCCCTGCTCGTCGCGCTCGTAGACCCGCTCCTCTTCCCGGTAGTCGCCGAGCTCGCGCGCCGGGACGAACCAGGCGCTCCTGAGCACGTCGTCTTCCTCGCCCGCTCGCTTCACTTCGTAGAGGTCCTCCTCGGCGAAGAAGCCGCGGTAGGAGAGCAACGCTTCGTAGACCGCGCCGAGCTGGTTGATGCCGAGCTGCGCGTAGGAGATCCGGCCGCGCCGGCCGCGGCGCCCCTTGGCGGGGCGGGTGAGGGACATCAGGCGGATCACCGGCTGGAGCGCCCGGTTGCGCAGCTTCACCCGGTCGAGCAGCGGGGTGGAGCCGGCGCGGAAGAGGGCGCTGTCGAGCGCGTCGATCCGAAAGCCGTGGTGCAGGTGCGTCTCTTCCGCCCACAGGTCGGACGCGCCGCCGCGCTGGCTGCCGTCGAAGCCGTCCCGGACGAGGCGGAACAGCGCCTGGATGCTGTGGTGGAGGTAGTAGCCGTTCAGGGACTCCTCGCTCGTGAGGCGCACCATTTCGAGGTCGCGCAGGTGCTCCAGGCTGTAGCCCTTGCGGTATGCCTCGGAGTCGATCGGCGCGTAGCCGAGATCGGGCCGCGCCTCGACGTAGAACAGGAAGAGCAGCCGGTACATGTAGCGCAGGCACTCCAGGCCGAGCCGCCCCGCGAGGGCTTCGTCGGGGCGCTCGTAGACCTTGTCTCTGGCGACCTCGCGCAGGTACCGGATCGCCTCGTTGCCGATGATCTCGATGGATTCGCGGAGCGCGTACTTCAGGTCCTCGGAGACCGCGAACGCATGCTTGTGGCTGTTGTCGTCCAGGTGGTCGAGCAGGCTCCGGCCGCCGCTCCCGTCCGGCGGCAGCAGGCATTCCCGGTGCAGCAGGGCGGCGGCGGCCTTCAGGGTGGCGTCTTCGCGCCGCCCGAGGATCTCGTCGAGGTCGAAGCGCAGCAGCCGGTTGTGCGTCCACTTGCCGCGTTCGATCAACAGCACTTGGTTGAAGGAGAGCAACAGCACCCGGCGCGGCGGGTGGGCCTGGCCGAAGATGCGGCGGGTAATGACCTCGTTCCAGGTCTCGTCGAGCAGTGCGGCGGGCGGCGGCGCCTCGCCGTGGAACTGGTGACGGTGGGGTTTGAGCGAGAGCGGGTCATCGCCTTCGCCTTCCGGGTCGTACACCCCGAGCGCGAGCAGTTGAGGGGCACCGGCGGCGGCCCCCGCGACGCAGAGAACGGGCATCTCGTCGCCGTCCTCCAGGGCGTGATTGCCCGGCTGCCAGTCATGGCCGAGGGCGGTGAGGAGCGGCCGGAACCAGCCGCGTTGGAGCCCCAGGCGGCGTTCGGTGCGGCGCTCGCGCTCGAACTCGCGGCGAAAGCGCAGGTACTCGCGGGCCAGCGCGCGCAGCGCAGCGTAGGGTGTCCGCCCGCGCCCTTCCTCGCCTTCGTTCCCGTCTTCCGCTCCGCCTCCGGCATCGGCGCCCGCGGCCTCGCGCCAGCGCTCCACGGTCTCCTTGATGTCGCCCGCGAAGACCTCGGAGAGGTAGTGGTGGCTGTAGAACTCGTTCTCGTTGTGGATGCCGGCGAAGGTGGCAGCGGCAGTCTCGACGGCGGGCATGGGATCAGGCGTGCTCGCTCATGGCGCGGGCCGCGGGTTCATCCAGGTATCGATGGATAAACCCGGTACGCGCTGGAACTCGGACCGGTTGTGCGTGATCAGGGGTAGATCGAGCGCCGCACACCCCACTCGAGCTCACCGAGCACGACCACGGAGATGCCGCAATCTCGAAGGGGCAGCCTGGGTACGAACCCCCTGGTCCGCGCCATTGCGTAGATACAGATGTTCGTGTCGAGCATGGCCTTCAATCGAAGGGCTCCCTTTCCTCCAACGGCAAGGGGTTCTGTCGCAGTTCGTCCATCGCCGCTACGAAATCATCCGTAACGCGGGCGGCGTTCTTGAAATAGTCGTCCCAATCCTCGAACAAGGGGCTCAGTATCACGTTGCGGCCCTCGCGCCGAATGGCGACCTTGTCCGTATCGAAGCGAAACTCCCGCGGCAGGCGTACCGCCTGGGACCGCCCCGTCATGAACACCCGCGCGAATTTGCGCGGGGCGTGCGCCGTGCGTTCCGGTTTCGTCATGTTCTCGCTCCCCGTTGCCTGACCCAGGGCTCTTCAAAACTCGAGCTTCGGGGTTCGTTGACCGAAATGGATTCCCGCTCCCCGATCGGGGTCGGGGACGAGCTTCGCGGGAAGGACGGGAGGTGGCGCGGAAATGACGGGCGCGGATGTCCAGACGACCGCCCAACGTCGACTTCCGAATGTTCCCGTTGCCTGACCGTCATTGGCTCGACGGCATCATGAAGGATATGCATCGACTCTGCATATCACACGTCGTCCGCCCCGACCATGATGGCGACCGCCTTGATCCAGGGCCGCGGCTCGGTGGTCATGGTGTCCTCGATCCACTTCAGATACTCGTCGAATATGGCGTCGATCTCACGGCGGCTCCGCTCTTCGCGCCGGCGCTTGAACGCTTCCGCCTGACCCGAGCGCTCGAGCCGCAGCTCGAGCTGACGGAGCCGGCGCGCCTTGAGCGCGTCGAGCGCCGCCACCGCGCGGTCCAGCTTGGCGTTGACCTCCTTCTCGAAGGCGTTTCGGCGCTCGACGACCCATGCCCGGGCCTTCGCCACGGCTTCCGGCAACCGGCGTTGGAGCGCATCGAGGTCCGCGGGGCGGTTCCGGTTCGCGATGGCGCCCCGTCCGAGTCCGGTGCGCGCGAGCAGGGCGTCGAACGGGACCAGCGCCTCGAAGCGTCCGCCTCGATACGCGACGCCGACCCACTCGTACACCAGGGGATGGCTCCTGCGGTTCGGCACGAGTCCCGAGAGGACGAAGACCGTCTCGTCCGGCGCGAGTCCGGGTATGCCCGCCAGCACCGGCGCCTCGTGCCGGCCGAAGGCGGCGAGCATGCGGTCGTTGAGCCAGCCGAGAACCGGGTTCAGACGCCAGAGGTAGTGGACCCGCGGCCACGCGGCTTCGTTGCGGCGGCTCTCGGCGATCGCCTCGCGCATGCGGCTTCGATCGGGGGTCAGGACGAAGCGCCAGTGCTCCGGGACCACTTCGCGCGGGAAGTAGCCGAAGCGGTGGCGCAGATCCTCCGGCGCGTCCAGGGTCAGGGAGGCGCCGTCCGTCTCGAAGCGCAGCCCACGCTCCTTCTCCCGGAGGCGATGCAGGGCGGCCTCGCAATAGGCGAGGTTGCTCTCGAACAGCGACGGCGGCGGTGGAGGCGGGTCGCACGCATCGGCCACGCCGGTCGTGTCGGCCACATCGGACGCCGGCTCGACCGCCGCCGTCCCCGCCGTGCCGAGAAACAGGGCGAGCAGATTGTCCCCCTCGTTGGAGGCGGGTCTCAGGCGCGCGTCGAAGCGCTCCGCGCCTTCGCCCTCGGCGATGGCGCGCCGCGTGATGTCCTCCTCGGCCTCGACCTCGTGCACGTTCATGAACGCGGACGGATCGCCGATGTTCCGGTATGCCTGGGTGTCCTTCCGTTCCAGGACTTCGAGAATGCGGGTGTCGCCGCGGATCGTCTCGTTCGCGCTCTCCGTCACGAGGTAGACGATGCGTGGCGTCCGCTCCTGCCCGTAGCGGTCCACCCGGCCGTTGCGTTGCTGGAAGACCATGAGCGACCACGGCATGTCGAAGTGGATGAGCCGGTGGCAGTGGTAGTGCAGGTTGATCCCTTCGGAAGCCACGTCGGAGCAGAGCAGGAGGCGCACCGGGCGCTCCGTGTTGCCGAAGTCCTCGACCACGCGCTGCTGGTCCACGTCGCTCATCGCCCCGTGGAGCACATCGAGCTGGTCCTTCCCGAGCTGCAGATCCGTACTCAGGCGTTCCCGCAGCCAGCGCAGGGTCTCGATGCGCTCGGTGAAGATGACCAGCCGGTCACGGGCGTCGCGGGGGCTCCACGTGAACGGCTCGCCGCCACGGACCGCCCGGAGCAGCGCCCGGTACTTGCCGTAGTCCTCCGGAGCGATGCGTTCGAGGGCGGCGCGCAGAACGCGCAACGACTCGATTTCCGCCGCCACCGACTCGTTCGGCGCCCGTGCCTGCGCGAGCTCTCGCTCCCGGCGGCGCGTGCGCTGGTCGATGCTCGCGATGCAGGCGGCAGGGCTGGAGAAGAGCGCCTTCTCCAGGGTGACGAGGAAGAGGTCGCGGCGGCCGACGACGCGCGCGCCCTCGGCGGGGGAGCGCTTGCCCGCGCGTGGCGTGCGAGCAGGCGAGGGGGCGCCCCTCGCATGAGGGGCGGTGTCGCCGTCCACCACCGCCGATGTTGCGTCCGTCGCCTCCGCCGCGGTGTCCACCGCCCCCGGCACCGCCACCTCGACCGCGAGCAGGGCCTCGTAGGCGCTTTCCTCCTTCGCGGAGGCGGGGAACCCGCGACGAACGATCTCCCGGTCGCGGAAGGCGTCGCGGACCTGGTGGCGGATGTCCTTCTTGAAGCGCCGGATGACGAGCCCCTTGCCCCGGAAGTCCTCCGCGGAATAGTCGTCCGGGTCCGCGATGGCGGTAGCGTCCAGCATGTTCATCAGGCTCGCGAAGCTGCGGGCCTTGCCGTCGTGCGGGGTGGCGGAGAGCATGATGAGCGTGTCGGAGCGCCGCGCCAGCAGGCGGGCGAGGCGGCTGCGCAGCGATCCGGTGCCGCGGTCCGCGACGTTGTGCGCCTCGTCGATGACGATGATGTCCCAGTACGCCTGTTCCAGGTAGGTGCGGTACTCGGCGTCCTGCTTCAGCGTGTCGATCGAGATGATCGCCTTGTCGTAGTAGTAGAAGGGGTTGTGGCTGGTCGGGATCCGGCTCCGTACCCGCTGGATGCCGATCGAGTCGAGCCGGGTGAGCGGGATCGTGAAGCGGTTCCAGAACTCCTTCTGGAACTGCGCGAGCATGCTCTTCACGACCAGCACCAGGATGCGCCGGCCCCGGCCGCGTGCGATCAGCTCGCTGGTGAGGACCCCCGCTTCCAGGGTCTTGCCGAGGCCGACGGCGTCCGCGATGAGGATGCGCTGGCGCGGCTGGCGGAGCGCCTGGCGGGCGGGGTCGAGCTGGTAGGGGACGAGATCCATCGCTGCCCCGTGGCCCACGTGGATGCGCTCGTCGCTCGGGGCGGCCTGGCGAAGCTGGCTCTCCATGTAGAGCAGGCTGTCCGCGAAGCCGGGCGAGGGGTCGGGGACGAGGCGGGTCGTGGCGGGGTCCAGCACCTGGAGACCCGGCTCCAGGGTGGTGAGGAAGACCGCTTCCCGCTCCCGGACCAGCTCCGAGATCCCGTCGCACACGAGCTGGTGCCCGCCGTCCGAAGCCCGATCGACCCGCCGCACGATCCACTCGGCGTCGCGGATCACGACGCGCGCGCCGGGCGCCACGACGGGGGTAGCGCCGCCGGCGCCGGGCGCGCCGGAGTGGGTACTGGCGGCGCCGGGCGCGTCAGACACCACGCGGTCCGACCGCTTGGCCCGAATGTGGCATATCACCTGTCTCGAGTTTCGGGTTTCGTTGACCGATGTGGACTCCCGCTCCCCGATCGGGGCCGGGGACGAGCTTCGCGGGAATGACGGCTATGGAATGGATTCCCGCCCGCCGAGGCGCGGCGCTCACCCCCTCACGACATGCCAGTGGCGCGGGAATGACGGCTATGGAATGGATTCCCGCTCCCCCTCTTGTCATTCCCGCGAAAGCGGGAATCCATCTTCTGATTCCAGTATTTCAAACCCGGGCGTTCAATTGCCCATGAATCTGCTCGGCCTGCCGAAGCTCAACACCAGCAGCTCCTTCTTCGCCCGGGTCGCCGCCACGTACACGAGCGCCCGCTCCTCCGTCAGCGCCGATTCCCGCTCCACCGCATCGCCCCGTCCGGCGATGGCGGCGGGCAAGGGCACCAGCCCTTCGTTGATGCCGGCCATGATGACACGGTCGAACTCCAGGCCCTTGACGCGGTGCATGGTCGCGAGGCGTACACCCTCCGTCTCTCCGTCGTCGATGGTGCCGGCATCGAGCACCACGTGCTCCAGATCGTTCTCGGTCAGTGCGTTCGCCACGGCGCCGCACTCCCGGTGGGTACGGGCGACGACACAGACGCCTCGGAGCCGCTCTCCCTTGTCTCGCAGGTCCTTCAGATAGTCGACGATGAACGCGGCCTGCTCCTCCCTTCCCTCGAAGCGCTCGACAAGCGGCTCCGGGCCGCGGGTCAGCGACTTGATCCCCCGGTCGTCGTCGGCGCCGCCGTCCAGGTCGTCGATGGCGCGGCCGGCCAGCAGGCGCGCGGCCCATCGCCGGGTCTGCTCGGTGGTGCGGTAGTTGAGGCGCAGCTTCCGGGAGCGCCCGCGAACGTCGATGCCGCAGCGCCCGAGGACCACCCGGTTCCGGCCGTAGATTCGCTGGTGACCGTCGCCGACGATGAACAGATCGTCCGGCCCTTCGGGGACGATGCTGCGGATCAGACGACAGGACTGAGTGCCCATGTCCTGCGCTTCGTCCACGATCACCGCGGCGTAATCCAGCGAGCCCCGCCCCCGCCGGTCTTCGCCCCGGTCTCCTTCCAGCAGCGCAGCGGCGTCACGGCAGGCGTCGTCCACCTCCTTGAGGCCCCGCTCGGCGAGCTGAACGCGGTACTCCTCGAACACCCGCCACACCTTGGCCCGCGCGGCCCGGCTCAACCGGGTGCCGCGTCCGACCCGGGAGACGCGCAGGTACTCGGCCTCGGTCATGACGGCGTTGGCCTGGACTACCTGTTCCCACTCGTCGTGGTAGAAGGCGTCGGGGAAATCCAGGCCGGGAGGCTTCAGGTCCAGCGCCCGCTCCCAGGCGTGCCGGTCGCGGCCGTACACAATGCGGAGCTCGTAGCGCCGGCCCCGCAGGAAACGCGCCACCCAGCGGTCCAGGTTCACGACCTCGATGCGCGCCATCTCCTCCGGAGAGCAGATCGCGCGCAGGTTGTTCTCGATGTCGGCGGCGAGGTTCCGGGTGAAGGTAGTGAACAGGATGCGGGCGGGTGCCGATGCGTCCCGGGGGTCCGGCCCGTCCCGCCTCTCCCGCCCGTCCGGACCTTCCCGCGCGCGCAGCCTCCGCACGAGCCAGCGCGCGCGGTGCATGGCCACCACGGTCTTCCCGGTCCCGGCGCCGCCCAGCACCCGCACGGGGCCGTTCCAGTGCCGTTCCACCAAGCGGCGCTGGGACGGGTGGAGGAACACCCGCCAGCGCTCCAGCGGGGCGTTGAGCATCGCTTCGAGCTCCATCTCGTCTTCGACCACCACGAAGCGCCCGCGCGATTCGATGCGGTCCAGAGCCTTCGCGAAGTCCCCGGTGTCCACCGGCTCCTCCGGGGCTTCACGCTCGAGGACGAGCTGCTCGTAGGACTCTCCCGCCAGGTAGAGGAAGAGGGCTTCGTACGCTTCCACGGGCAGGCGGGTCTGCATGGCGTCCAGCTCCGCTTCGCCGCGAACCGCGCGCACTTCGGCCAGCATGGCGGACGGGACCCCGAGCCGCGCCAGCTCCCGGTCCTTCAGCGCCCGGAACGCAGCGGGCGGATCGTCGACAGTCTTCACGGTATCGACCCGAGGCCCGGGCGTCTCGGCCGGCCGCCCGGGAACGTCGCCCGGCTGTTCGTCCATCCCGTCCCGCTGCCTGCCTGTTTCGCCTGTCCGCCGCTGCGCCTCGCCCGGCGAATCAGTCCGCGGCGCGTACACCTGCAAGGCGCCGGTCTCGGGGTTGATGCTGCATTCGTGCCGCATGGCCCACTGGTAGGCTTCGTCGTGCTTGTCGGCCCACAGGAGCATGTGGACGTCGCCTCGCTCGGGCTCGAGCACGATGGCCCGGTAGCCCTGGTCGATACGCAACGAGCGCATGCCGGGATCGCGCGCCGCGCGGACCCGCTCGTAGTTCAACCCGCGCACCGTGGAATCGTCGTTGAACTTGGCGATGAGCGACCGCACCCCTCTCTGTTGGGCTCTCGGCAGCCGCGCAAAGGCTTCCAGGAAGTCGCTGGACATCGCCATCCTGGGTCTTCGGGCCATCACTTCTCCTCCCCGCCGAGCGCCTGCGAGACCGCTTCCGCGAGATCGTCAGTATTCTCGTTGCACGATACGAAGGTCCGCCATCCCGCCTGCTCGAACGCGGCGATGTGTATCTCCTGTTCCGGGAGCAGAACGGCGGCCTGGTGTGCCGGCCAGGCGAGCTCGGCTTCGGCGAGCACCGCTCCCCCGTCTCCGGACAGCTCATATCCAGCCTCCGGAAGCGTGGCCCCACGCTCGGACAGCGCCGCCAGCAGGGCGTGCACTTCGGGCGCCGCCAGGGCGGCCGTTTCCTCCCAGCCCTCGACGGGCAGGCCGGAGCCGGACCCGGCTTCCGGGACCGCGGGGGCTTCGGCAGCGGGTGCGAGCTCCGGATAGACGCCGCGCTCGACGCCGAGGCGCGTCGTCCACCAAGCGCCGGGCAGGAAGTGCAGGAGATTGAACAGCCGCAACACCCCGTTCCAGACGCGCCGGTAGTCCTTGCTCCCGCGGCTCGTCTCGTCGTCATGGAGATGCACGACGACGGCGGCGTCATCCGGGTCGCCCCGTTCGACCGCAGCGAGCGGCAGCACGGCGAACAGGTCGGCGAAGGCCGGCTCGGTCCCGACCCACGCGCCCCGGCCCGCCACCGCGACCGGGGCCGGAAGCTCGTCCAGCGCGTCGCGCACCTGTCCGGGGAGCGCCTGCGCCACGGTGCGGTCGAAGCTCGTGCGTAGCGCGCCGCTCAACATCCGCTCCCGCTCGAAGAGGCGGAACAGCTCCGTGAACACCGCCCGCTTCCACCGCACCGGCTCCGGCTCGGCCAGATAGCGCGCGAGCAGCGTCAACGCGGGTTCGGGGAGCCGGGAGCGGAGCGTCCCCGTGCCCCAGCGGGCGTCCAGTGTGCGCTGCGCCTGCGCCATGTCGTCGGGGACCCGCGCGCCGGCGAAGAAGTCGGGAGCGGTGTCCGCGGCGCCGCCGAACGCCGCCTCCAGGTCGTGCCAGGTGAGCGACCATACGAGGAACCCGGCCCGCACCAGCGCCATCCGCTTGAGCGAGTCCGCGTCCGTCGTATCGCGATGGAACTCGAAGCCGTCTGTGAACACCGCGACCGGGGGCTGACCGGGGGAGGGCCGTGCGGGCCGGATCACAAAGTCCGGACGGATGGGATCGGCAATGCCGTCGGACGGCCCGAGATCGACCTGCGGCTCCACGTAGTACGTTCGCCCGCCTACCTTGAGCACATGGCCCGGCTTGCCGCGCACGAGGTCGGCGCGCACTTCGGCGGCGGGCTCGCCGTCGATCTCGATACGGTGCCACGCCTCGATGAAGCGTGCTTCGAGCTCGCTTTCGAGCGACGCGTTGACCTTGATCTCGCCGAGGCTCGGCACTGCCTCCGGATCGCCCGCGTGGTCCAGGACCCGGTCCAGCATCTCGACCGCCGTATCCCTGGAGGTCTCCGCCATCTCGCGGCCGCGGCGGTAGGCGAAGACGCAGCGATAGCAGCCGTCCTTCAACGGGTCCTGGTTGCAGGCGCAGGACTTCAGCGCATCGCGCGCCATCCGGAAGACGGAGAGCATCTCCTCCGGATCCGCCATCAGCTCCTTGAGGTAGCCGGTTCCGCTCGGAACGGTGTCGTAGAGCAGGAGATAGCGGTGGGAGGCGCCCGCGCCGGCCGCGGCGCCCTCGCGGACGGTGGCCCGCAGGTGATCGATCCGGCCGCGGAAACGGAGCCGGAGACCCAGCTCCAGCGCCGCGACGAAGGAGCTGATGCGCCGCTCGGACCCCGGCGCATTGCGTCGCGGTGCATTGAGTGGTGGCGCATCGAGCAACGGAAGGAGCAATTGAATCGCCTCGGAGCTGAACTCCCGGTACAGGTACAGACAGTCGGCGATGTCGGCCTGCCCCGTCTTGCGGGCGCTACAGGTTCAGGTGTGCCTCGGGTCGTCGTCGTTCCTTCCGGCCTGCACCGTTCCGCAGCGGCGGCAGACGCGGAACCCTTCCCGCGGAAGCGCGAGACCCGCGAACGCCGTGGGCTGCCCGCTGTCGCCGAAACGCCCGAAGTTCATCTCGCGGAACGTGGCGGAGGCGATGTACTCGAAGCCGAAGGGCAGGTCCGATCCGGTCATGGCATAGGCGCGCTCGACGGCGCCGGGCTCGAAATCCGCGACGAGCTGGCGCCGGTAGAACAGTGGCTCCCGGTCGTCGCGCTCGTCGAGGATGCGGGCGCGCCGGTCGTCCTTCGCAGCGTGCACCAAGCGCAGTGGCAGCATCTCGCGACGCTGGCCCGCATCGGACCACATCGGGTCGCCGCAGCGGGGGCAGACGGCGTGGTCGTCCTTCGGGCCGACGTTCTCGCAATAGTCGCAGGACGGGCAGAGCCGCCACGTCTCGAGCTCCGATACACGCAGATCGATCCGGTCGATCCCCACGTGCCGGCCCCCGGCATAGAACTCGTTCTCGGGTGCGAACTCGCTGAGCGCGGAGGCGGCGGGCCGCACGTACTCGTAGACCTCGCGCTCGAAGCTGCGCTCGCCCTCGTCTCCGATCCGACTCTGGCGCCGGCCCTCGCCTTGGCTCCGGCCCCCGCCTTGACCCTCTCCGTGCCGCTCCGGCTGGGGTCGCCGGTAGATCACCGACTTCAACGTCACCCCGGCTTCCGGGAACGCGTAGTTGGGGATGAGTCCTTCGTCGGTCAGGAAGTTGAAGGTCTCCCGCCCGTTCAGCTTCCGCAGCAGCGCCTGCATGCCGCCGCGCTCCCGGCCGAGCTCCCCGATTTCGTTCTCCGTCGCTTCGTCCTGCGGCCCGCGTTTCAAGGCGCCCAGGCGGCGGCCCAGGGACTCGACCTCGGCGCGCAGTGCCCTGCGCTCCTTCGCGACCTCGAGAAAGCGGCTCACTATCCGGGACCGCAGCGACGGCAGCGCCGTGTCGTCGCCGTGGAGGAACGCGGTGAGGTAGTCCTTCGACGGCTCGGTCAACTCGCCGGAAAGGGTCTCGAAGAAAGCCTCCAGCAGGGCGTCCCCACGCTGCCGTACGAAGTCGAGGAAGGGGTAGGGGAAGCCGGAGCACCTCGTCCTTTCCACGTTGTCGAGCACCGGTCGGATCGTCCGCGGCACAGCGTCTTCCGGCAGACCCGTCGCCGACCAGCCATCGAGACAGAACGCGGTGAGCTGACGTTCGAGCACGGCCGCTGCGTTGAGGAAGACGCCCGGCGGAGCGACGCGGCCTGCGAGCATCTCCAGCGGCTCGGCGTAGAAATAGAGGTCGTGGGGCTGTCCGGTCGCCACCGTGGCGGTGAGCGCGTTGCCGTCGCGGCGCCCCGCGCGGCCGATGCGTTGCAGGTAGTTCGCCGGCGCGGGCGGCACCGAGCACAGCACCACCGTGGAGAGGTCGCCGATGTCGATGCCGAGCTCCAGGGTGGGCGTCGCCGAGAGAAGATTCGGCTCCCAGGGCCGCGGGTGCGGATCGGAGAAGCGCTGCTGCAAGTGGTCCCGCTCCTCGCGGGTGAGCAGCGCGGTGTGCTCCGCGGCGATGATGCGCCGGACGGCGGTCTCGCGGTACAGGCGGCCGAACCAAGTGGGGGCCTCCACCGCATGGCGCTCGTAGGTCGCCTGCACGCCGAGGTCCAGGCAGGGCGTGCCCAGCCACAGGTCCGCCTCGCGTTCCGGCACCACGAGCGTCCGGTGCGATCCCGCGCAGTGCATGACGGCGGGGCGGGCGGTGACGTAGAAGTGTGTCGGGTCCAGCGCCCAGGCAGCGGTCCCGCCCGCTGCTCTGCCCGCGTCCAACCGGCAAATCAGGCCCGCGGCTTCGAGGGCCCTGAACACTGTCTGAAGCACGCCCGGCGCATCGTGCGTGGCGGCGAGGACATCGACGGGCGTCAGGACCTTCTCCGTCCATGCCTGGTACCAGGACTTCGCCCTGCCGTTGCCCGCGATCAACGGCTCCAGACCGTCGCGGCCAGGGCCGCCCGCCGTGTCGACCGGGAACACGGGCAACGCGGAGCGCGGGCCGAAGTCCTGCAACGCGATGTCTCGATTGAGCCGCCAGCGCCCCCCGCCGCCCGCGAGCCAACCGCTCACGAGCTCGCTCCGGATCGCCCCGCGGTCCTTCATGCGCCGCAGGATCCCGAGGACGAGCGCGCGCACCGATGCGGGCCGGAGATCGCGCAGCGCCCCGAATGCCTCACGGATGCGAACGTGGGCATCGTTGTACGCCCGTTCCAGTGCGGCGCGGTCCACGCCCACCGCCGCGGCGCGTGTGCGTTCCAGCGTGCGTCCGATGGCCGAGCCGTGGCCGATCTCGGCCAGGGTGTCCCATCGCAGCCGGCGGGCAACGAGCGCCGGCAGGTCGGAGCCGGCCGGCAACCGGCCCTCGCGTTGCAGCGCCACGAAGTCGCGCAGCCATTGCCGGTCCGGAGCGATGAACTCGCTCACGAAGCGTTCGGTATCGAATGCGCCGGGGTTGACGTTCGCGTCGCTCCACCAGGCTTCCACCCGTTCGGGGAGCGCCGCGAGCGCGATACCGTCATGTGACGCCACAACCTGCGCCACGGCCGCACGCACGCTGTTGCCCCAGGTCCGCGCCGAGAAGAACCCGCCGCGATGCGCGGCGTCCTGGACATTGTCGGAGAAGGCGATGACCTTGCGGTCGTCGTTGTACCGCGACCCGCATGCCTGCCCCAGTGCGACGCTCAGCAGGCTCGCGGCGCGCGCGCCGAAGATGATCAGCGCCTCCCGCGCCCCGCAGTACGGACAGTCCCGGCTCAACTTCTTCGCCTGCGACTTTCCGTCACGCCGGCTCACGACCGCGTCGGGCCGGAACACGCGCACGAGGCGCTCCGCCCGGCAGCCCGTACAGGTCGAGGCATCTCGCCCGTGCAGCATGCCGCAGGCGCCGCAGACGGTGGAGTCGACGCCGCGCACGCCGGGCGGCGCCTCGGCCGGGAACAGGTACTGCACGTCGATGTCCCGGGCGAAGAAGCGGTTGTAGAACACCCTCGGGTCGAGATCCACGCGCTGCTCCGCGGGACGCTTGACGGCGCCCCACCCGGTCACGCGGCACTCCCGGCACTGGATGAGCGGGAGGTGGACCGACGGCTCGTCGGGTTGCAGGTCGTCGGAGTAGCGCAGGCGCCGCGGGGCGGTCGGGCCGTCAGTCCCGCCGAGGGCTGCGCCCGCCGATGCCGCCCTCGAGCCTGGTGTCTCGTCCTCGCGCACGCCGCCGGCGGACTTCTCCGAGCTCTCCGCTCCGCGCTCGTGCAGAGCGACGGACTCCTCCGCGGAGCCCTCGGGCGGCCCTTCGTGCACGCTGCACACCATGCGCCGGAGCTCGCGCACCCACAGATGCAGCCCGACCTGGAGAAAGGGTCTCGGCGGCTCGTTGGCGCCTCCGTCCTCGCCCGCGTCGCCCTCGCGGCGGCGGGCCGCGGAGATCAGGGCGCAGAGCCCGTTCAGCACACCGAGCGCCTCGCGCTCGTTCGCCACCGGGAGCGTGCGGCGAAGGCGCTCGACGATCCTGGACATCGGCTTCGGGCCTCCGTCGAGCACGCGCAGGAGGTTCACGAACGCGGCGTGCTCGCGGAGGCGTTCCGCGAGTGTGCAGCGCCACGCCCCGGACTCGAAGTCACCTTCGATGGGCGCGTCGAAGAAGAGCTCGTGCTGAGCGCGAAGGTACTGCTCGGGTGTCGCGTGGCGCGCCGGGTCCACGCGCGCCGCGAGGTCGCCCCGCGGGTGCGGGTGCAGGTACCGGCTGATGACCGTATCGCCGAGGAAGGCGTCGATGCTCTGGCGGACCTCGCCGACGACCGAGCCCGGCTCGAAAGGCTGGTCGAAGATGCGTGAGACGTACTCGAGCAGCTCCGCCTCGTCGCCCGCATCGCCCAGGGTCGCGGACGTGCCGGCGCAGATCAGCTTCTCGCGGGAAGCCCGGAGCCGCGTCCGCAGGCGGCGCACGAGGCACGCGAGGTCCGTTGCCTGGGCGCCGTCGAAGGTGTGCAGCTCGTCGACCACCAGGTAGCGCAGGGTGTCCGGCTCGTTGTGCCGCCAGAGCCGGAAGTCGAAGGGCCGGACCAGGAGATAGTCCAGCATCTTGTAGTTCGTCAGCAGGACGTCCGGCGGCCGGTCACGAAGCGTGTCCCGGTCCGTGATGACGTGGTCCCGGCCCATCGTGGTGTGTGGAGACCGCTGCGGCCGGTTGTCGCGTCCGACGAAGACCCCGGCCGTGACCCGCCCGCGGAGCGCCGGGCCCCGGTGGATCGTCTGCGCGATGCGCCGCGCCTGATCCGCCGCGAGCGCGTTCATGGGATAGACGAGGATGGCCTTGATCCCCTTCGCCCCGGATTGCGCGGACTGCTCCCGGCAATAGTCCAGGATGGGGTGAAGGAAGCACTCCGTCTTGCCGGAGCCCGTGCCGGTCGCGACGATGGTCGAGCGCCCGGCACTCGCGGCGAGGCGCGAGAACGCGATGCGCTGATGGCGGTAAGGGGTGAACCCGAGCGGCACTTCCGGGAACGCTTCGCGGTCTTCGGGCGCCCGCTGGAAGGGCAGTGCGATGGAGAGGTACGGCCCCTTGGCGAGGTTCTCGGGCTCCGCCAGGAAGTCGTCGATGACCTTCGCGAGCGCGGGGTTCGACGGCCCGAAGCCGGTGGCGAGGAAGTCCCGGAGCGCGCCGAGGACTTCGGAGGCGACGACGGAGGGGATCATGGGGCGAAGCGGGACGGGTCCCCGTCGTTCTCCCGGATCCAGGCCGCGAGCTCGGGGGCGACGAGCGCCCGGACACCGGTGCGGGTGTCCGCGAGTCCAAGCCCTTCGAGCCGTCGCAGCGCCGCCCGCACGCGCCGATGCGCCTCTTCGAAGCTCCCGACCATCAACATAATGGTACTTTGACCGGTACTACAGCGGTGCTACCTTGCGCGCCATGAGAGCCAGGCACCGCAAGACCTTGGAGCGAGTCTACGAAAGGCCGACGCCGCCGGACATCCGTCGGGAGGACATCGAGACCATGTTACGGGCGTGCGGGATCGAAGTCGTCGAGCGGTCGGGTTCGCGGGTCGGACTGATGAAGGGCGGGGAGAGAATCGTGGTCCACCGACCTCATCCGAAGCCGGCCACGGGCCGGGCAACCGTTCGAGACATCGCAGCGTTTCTGAGAGCCGTGGGGGTCGAGCCATGATCGAGCACAAGGGATACATCGCGGCGGTGGAATTCGACGACTCCGCCGACATCCTGCACGGAAGGGTCGTGAACAGCGGCCCTTACCCTATCGCGACGTTCGAGGCGATGGATGTGAAGCAACTTCGCCGGGAGTTCGAACGTTCCATCGACGAGTATCTGGCTTGGTGCGAGGAAGACGGCGTCGAGCCCAGGAAGCCCTTCTCCGGCAAACTGAATGTGCGGCTCGGCTCCGAGCTCCATGCGGCCGTCGCGGCCGCCGCGGCGGCAAGGGGTATGAGCATCAACTCATGGATCGTCCAGGTACTCCGAGAGACGGCCGGCGCTCCGCCCGGCGGCGAGACCTTGCTCACATGAGCGGGTGTGCTGACGGGCGGTGCCGGGAAGCGTGGCGCATCACGATCCGGTCCACGAACAGTCCTGCCGCGTTCCGCTCCGGGCGCCGTCGGCGAGTGGTCCCGGCGCGGGGCTCGACGGCCCGAAGCCGGTGACGAGGTTCAGTCCCGGTCTTCGGGCTGTTCACGGCGCCGCCGGGTCTCTCTCCGCTTCCGTGACCGGTCAGGCGACGCCGCGGCGCCGTGACCGTGGCGATCGAAGATCCTGGATTCGAGCGATTCGGTGATCCAGGCGTTCAGGCTCGTTCCCTCTCTGGCGGCTTCCAGGTATACCTCGCGATGCAGGGCCGGATCCATCCGGACGATCAACCTGCCTGAGAACGACTTGTCCGGCTCCCGTCCCGTCTCCGCACATTGCTCGAGGTAGTCGTCGACCGCTTCATGGAAGGCTCGTTCGATTTCGTTCACGGAGTCGGCCTCGAACGAAATGACGTCGCGCGTACTCAGCACGCGACCGTGCAGGACCCGGTCGGCCTCGTCGAAGCCCACGAGCGCCTCATAACCTTTGTACTTCATGGGGTGACTCCCGCGGCGGTGAAGAAGTCCCGGAGGTGTCGCACCTGGTACCGCTTGGCTTCTTTCCCGGGGTGCGGACGGTGAAAGTTTGCGCAAATGCCATTCAACTCGAAGCGGACTCGCGACCCTCGGCCCTGCCTGACGCTGCCACCGACGCCCATCACCAGATGCTCCACATCCGACCATTCGATACTCGTCGAAGCCGGGTTCCGGAAGAGCGCGCGCAGGAGGGCGCGTTGCCTTCTGTTCACGAGCGGAGATGGTATCAGAAAGAGATACTGTATGGGACGACCTGCAGTCGGTGGCGAGCAGTCCCGCCGTCCCCGTCCCGGATCGGACTGGTGAAGGGTGGGGAGAGAAGCGTGGTCCACCGACCTCATCCGAAGCGGGCCACGGGCCGGGCAACCGTTCGAGACATCGCAGCGTTCCCGAGAGCCGTGGGGGTCGAGCCATGATCGACTACAACGTATACATTGCGGCGGTGGAGCTCGACGACTCCGCCGACATCAAGCGGGCCACGGCACGCCGTGTGCGGCACCAGACAGGAGATCCGCTGATGAGCGCTTCGGAAGCAACCAACATTCCCATCGAAACCAGGTTTCGCGACCTGACCCCGGGCTCGATGACGCGCGCGGTCCGGGCCCGGGAGGTGTTTCCGAGCGGCGTGGTGCACGACGCACGACGAATGTGGCCCTGTCCGCTGTACATGGAGCGCGCCAAGGGTGCCCACAAGTGGGATGTGGACGGCAATCGCTACCTCTTCTTTACCGAACCCTCGCGCACCGGTGTCGACCCGACGGACTTCGATGCGAGTATGTGGACGCTCGAGGACATCAAGGCCTGCGCCCAACAGCAGGCCGTGAGCAAGTTTCGCCTCGCGCTGCTGTCCAACGGTGTCGACATCTCCGGCAAGCCGGGCGGGATCGTGTCCGGCGTTCACTCCGCCGAAGACGTGGAGCGCACCGCCGATGCCACCCGGGCCGCCCTTCGCGCCCTGCGGGCCGAAGGCGAAGTGCACTGATCATGGCCACGGAACACGACTACATCATCGTCGGCGCCGGATCGGCCGGCTGTGTGCTCGCCGCCCGGTTGAGCGAGGACCCGGGGTCCCGGGTTCTCCTGGTCGAGGCGGGCGGAGAGGCGCGCAGCATCTACGTGGACATCCCCAGCGGGTTCTGGGCGATTCGCAACAAGGCGATGTACGACTGGTGTTTCCTGGCCGAGCCGGACCCCGGCATCAACTCCCGCCGGATGGTCACCCCCCGCGGCAAGGCGTTGGGGGGCTCGTCCACCATCAACGGGCAGATGTACATGCGCGGCCACCCCCTCGACTACGACCACTGGGCGGACATGGGTGCGAAGGGTTGGTCGTTCGCCGAGGTCCTGCCCTACTTCAAGAAGGCCGAACGCTTCGGCGGCGGCGGAGACGAGTACCGGGGCGACAGCGGGCCGTTGATCACTACCCCGGCCCCGCTCGCCAATCCCCTGTACCGGGTCTTTCTCGATGCCGCCGAGCAAGCCGGTTACTCGCGCACCGCCGACATCAACGGGTATCAGCAGGACGGCTTCGGGGTCGACGACATGACGGTTTCCGGGGCCGTGCGCTGGGGCACCCATCGCGCCTATCTGCGCCCGGCGCGGCGACGGGCCAACCTCGAAGTCGTCACCGGGGCTCTCGCCGAGAAGATCGTCATCGAAGGCAACCGTGCGGCCGGGGTTGCCTACCGCCGGGGTGACCGGAGCACCATCGCAAAGGCGAGGCGTGAGCTCATCCTCAGCGCCGGGGCGGTCGGCTCGCCCCACCTGCTGATGCTCTCCGGCATCGGCCCCCCCGAGGTCCTGCGGGCGCAAGGGGTTGCCGTGAAGACCGCCTCGCCGGGAGTGGGGGGAAACCTGATGGACCACATGTCGGTAGGCGTGCAGCACCAGTGCCTCGAGCCCGTGTCCCGTCAACGAGCGCTTCGCCCCTTCGGCCGGTTCAAGGCCGGTGTGCAATGGATACTGTTCAAGACCGGCGACGCCGCCACCAACCAGTTCGAGGCGAGCGGCTATGTGCGCAGCCGGGCCGGCGTGCGCTGGCCCGACCTGCAACTCGATTTCGTCCCCTTCGCCCTGGACCGGGACTTGCAGGCAGAAGCGTTTCCAGACGGCTTTCAGACCTACGCCGGAACCCTGCGATCCCCCAGCCGGGGCTGGATACGCCTCGCATCGCCCGACCCGCGCGTGCCGCCGAGAATTCTCGCGAACTACCTGTCGACGGAAGAAGACTTCATTCAACTGCGTGCGGGCATCCGTCTGATACGCGAGATCCACGCGCAACCCGCCTTCGACGCTTTCCGGGGGCCCGAGCACCGTCCGGGCCCATCGCTGGTCAGCGACGACGCGCTGGACGAGTTCATTCGCGAGACCGCCAACACCGTCTATCACCTGTGCGGCACCTGCCGGATGGGTGCCGACCCGGCCGCGGTCACCGACGAGCAGGGACGAGTGCACGGGATCGAGTCTCTGCGCGTGGTGGACGCTTCCCTGATGCCGCAGATCCCCTCCGGCAACACCAATGCCGCGACCATCATGATCGCCGAGAAGATCGCCGACGCGATCCGCGCCCGTCCTCCCCTTCCCGCCTCCACCGCCCCGTTCTACGAAATGCCGCAGTGGCGGACCCGCCAGCGTCCCGGCCGACCCGCCCGCACCCTCGACCCGGCCCGGACCGGTTGACGGACGAGCGGATCGGCTGACTCCCGCATCCATGTTCGGTCCGGGCACATGCGCGTGGATTCCCGCTTTCGCGGGAATGACGGGAGGCGGCGCGGGAATGACGGGAGGCGGCGCGGGAATGACGGGAGGCGGCGCGGGAATGACG
>CAYFYD010000011.1:0-20530 GCA_964347195.1 uncultured Ectothiorhodospiraceae bacterium | reverse complement strand
TGCCGGGGAGAAGCGGACAGAGTCGTTCCACGCTACGGAATCGACTTGCGCGCGCCGCTCCGGCCCGGCCGGATCAGGACCACGGAGGTCCCGGGAGCACGGGCGTATCCAGTTGATTTAGGAGCCAAGACACTTCCTCGAAGACCCGCTCGGCCATTCACGCCAGGGCATCGACGCGGCGCACGGTGCGGGAGGGCCTGCGCGGATAGGTCCCACCTGGGACGTGGGGAGAGAAGGACATTCCCGCCTCGGCGTCCCGGCCCTCGGTGGAGGGTTCGGGGGGTGGTGCAGACCCCGTCGCCTCGCTCCGGGACGTCCCACGTGGGACGTCCGGGGCCTCGCCCTCGTCGTTCCACTCCGAGGCAGGCTGCTCCGCCGCGTGGGCCTCCATCGCCGCGTCGAGGGCGCTCAGGATTCTCGCCCCGGTCTCCGGCGGGAAACGCCCGTGCAGCACCAGCCTGCCGTCGTCCTCGTACCAGTACGTCAGCTCCCGGTCTCTATGCTGGGCATCGGTGCGCTCGCTTTCCTGCGCGCGCTCGGCCTGGCGGTACAGGCGCACGAACTTCTCCACGTGCTGGGCGGTGCCGTGCCGCCCGATGTCGACGAGGTCTGCCTCGTTCTCCGTGGTGGCAATGCGGGTCAGCGCCCGCAGCTTGGAGTAGCCGAGTTCGCCGCGGGCGGCGGCCTCGGAGAGCAGTGGCAGCCCCTCCAGCACCCGGGCGACACGCACCTTCTCCCGCGCGGTGTGGGCGTCGATGCCACAGGCCCATCCCAGCCAGTGCGCACAGGTCAGCGCCCCCTGGTCGGCCCACACTCCCCGGCGGTCGAGCTCGGCGATGAGGGTGAGGAGACGCCAGGTGGCGGCGTGAATGTGAGCGGCGAGGGTGGCCACCGCGTTGGCGAGCTCGTCGTTGCCGAGATTGGCGATGTCATCTGGAGGAGCGGTCAGGTGGGAAGCGGTCATGGGTCGCAAGGCACACTGAGTGGCGAACGGAAGAATACTGTATATGAATACAGTACAGGATGCAATGCAAACACTCGGTTCCCGGCAATCCCCGCTCACTGAGGGTTCTTCCGGGAACCAGGTTCCGAGGTCGCGACCTCGTGGGATTCGGATTCTACGCAGCTATCTCCGGCGGTATGACGTGAGCGGAAGGGTCATCCAGGGCGGGCATGCCGAAAGGAAACACGAAAGCGCACCGGCGAGGGGAAGCGGTTCCGGTATGCGGGCGGGCTGCCGCGCTCGCTGATGGCACAATGGAGGCGACCCGTCCCCGGCCATCGGAGAAGCAGTCCCGACAATGAACGACTCCGCCCTGATACGTGCCGCGCGCACCACCCCGGTCACCCACCTGACCGACACCGAGGCGATGCTCGACATGAAGAAGCTGCGAGGCTACCGCCTCGGGCGCCTTCGGGCGGAGCTCGCACGGCGCGACTACGCTGCCTGCGTACTCTACGACCCCATCGCCATCCGCTACGCCACCGGTTACCGGAACCTCTCGGTGCTCCAGATGCATATCCCCGGTACCTACGCTTTCGTGCCGGTGGAAGGCCCGGTCGTGCTCTTCGAGGCGGAGTTGAGCCACCACGTGGCAGCCGGACTCGAGTCGATCGACGAGTGCCGGCCCGCCCTTCCGCAGCACTACTTCATCGGCGGAAATCGCATGGAGGAGTGGGTGTCCGGACATGCCCGGGAGGTGGCGGAGCTGATGCGCGAGCACTGCGGCAGAAACCGCAGGCTCGCAGTGACGCGCGTGGACGCGCGCCTTCCCGCCGCCTTTGCAACCCACCGCATCGATCTCTTCGATGCGGTGGAAGTGCTGGAGCGGGCGCGTTCCATCAAGTCGCCGGAGGAAATCCTCTGCATGAACGTGGCGATCGGGGTGGCCGAGGTCGGCATGGCCCGGATGCGCGAAGCGCTCCGCCCCGGCATGACGGAAGCCGCTCTCTGGTCGATCATGCACCAGACCAACATCAGCATGGGCGGAGAGTGGATCGACTGCCGGCTGCTCGCGGCCGGTGACCGCGCGGTGCCGTGGATGCAGGAGACCAGCCTGCGCATGATCCGCCCCTGCGAGCTGGTCGCGTTCGACACCGACATGATCGGCCCCTTCGGTTACGCGGCCGACATTTCTCGTACTTTCTTTGCGGGCCCGGGACGCCCGAAAGCGTCGCAGCGCGACGTCTACCGGCTCGCCCACGAAGAGCTGCACCACAACCTCGAGCTGGTGAAGACGGGGGTCACTTTCAAGGAGCTCTCGGAGCGGAGCTTCCGGCAGCCCCCGGAGTACCAGCCCAACCGCTATCTCGCGATGGCGCACGGGATCGGCATGTGCGACGAGTGGCCGACCATCTATTACCCGCAGGACTACGAAGAGTTCGGGTACGACGGAGTGCTCGAAGAAGGCATGACGCTCAGCGTCGAGAGCTTCATGGGCGCGGTCGGAGGTCACGAAGGGGTAAAGCTGGAGCAACAGGTGCTGGTCACCCGCGACGGCTGTGAGCTGCTTTCGCACTTCCCCTTCGAGGAAGAGCTGCTGGGGTGAAGGACGGGCAGGGCCGCCCTCCCGGCACCCCGAAGGATGAAAGGGCGCCGGCGGCCCGGGCCGCTTCGAGCGCTACAGCCGTACGTCGTGCAGTGGCCGGCCCCAGTCCCGCGCTCTCGCCACGACCCGGTCGACATCCTCCTCCAGCATGAGCCGCTCGTCCACGAGCCGGCGCGCCGCCGCCTCGATGGCACGCTGGTAGCCGCCGGCATCTCCGTACCGGGCGAGGAGGGAAGCACGGGGGTCGCCGGTCATCGCCGCCTCGGAGTCGGTGTCCGGAAACGGAACGTAGCTCCCGGTGAATTCGTGCATGGCACCGTGGCCGAAGCCGCGGGCGCGCAGGTTCCAGCCCGTGCAGGTGCCGAGGGGGGCTTCGACCATTGGCGCCCGCACCCCCGCGACATCGTTGCCGTCGCCGTCCACGGCGGGCACGAGCACCGCGTAGCCTCCGGCATCTGCCACGTCCGGAGGCTCCCGGGTGAGCAGCCCGCGCGCGAACGCGGGACCGAAGTCGTAGAGCGGCAGGGAGTTCGCACCGGAAGGAGTCATCACGCCGGGGATGCGCGGAAACTGCGACTTCCACGCCTCGAACTCGACCAGGGTCCCGTCCGCCCGTCGCGGGATCCGGCTGGCGGGCGGCTCGGTTCCGCGGGTGGCCCACGCATCGAGGGCGTCGAGCATCGCGCGGAACAGCATCGAAGTCTGGACGACGTTCGCGTAGTGCCGGCAGTTGCCGCGCGCTGGTCGCACCGCGTTCGGGTCGGCGAAGTGCTGCGAGCTCGCCCACAGGTAGATGCGCACGTTGTCCGGAGGCTCGAGGTCGCGGCCCTCGGTATCGGTGTGCACGAGCGACCCGTGGCGCTGCCAGTACTCGGTCGCGCTCTGGGTGTGCAGCACCAGCGGGTCGGTCTCGGGCCGCTCGAGGATCGCGTCCCGCCGGCCGCTCAGGTGGTCGATTGACGCGCCGTAGGCGAAGGGGAAGCGGTCCGCGCAGTTCTCGTGGTCCTCGTATTGCTGGCCGGCGGGGTTGACGACCCGGGCGAAGCGGTGGTTCATCCACATCAGCCCCCCGCCCGAGACGTGCGGCATCACCCCGTCGAAGACCCGCCGGCCCCGCGCGTCGGCGTTGTATCCCCGGTGGATGAAGTCCCGGATGCAGCGCCCGGTCTGAGAACGTCCCCACGCGTATGCCTTTTCGAGGGTTCCGGCGAGAGGGTTGGCGTCGCCGCGCCGGTCCGTGTCGTCGTGTCGCAGGAAGCTCACGAGGTCGCGCACCACCGCGTGGCCGATCCCGTGGGGCCGGGGATCGCGTGCGGTATACACCAGCTCGTAGATCCACCCCGGCTCGAAGCCGGCGAAGACATGGATGTGCGTATCCGATTCGACGAGGGCGGACTCCGCTCCCTGCGCATCGAGTCCGACCCCGCCCTCGGTGCGCGCGAAGGTCCACGCATCGCTCGCGACCGGCTCGCGGGGGTCGCCGGGGTAGCGCCGCCGCGTCAGTTTCGCCCGCGCCGTGTCCCGCGAGACGGTGGGGTAGCTGCGCGTGGAGGCCCAACCGCTCAGGGGGAAGGTCGAGATCCCGGGGCGGTCGGCGATGAACTCCGTTCGCACGAGGCCGGTGAGGGGCACGGCGCCGTCGCGCGCCACCGGCACATCGAGCAGCATGCGCCCGTCGCCCGGCAGCAGGTCCCCTTCCCACGCCGCCCAGACCACCGTGTACCCGCGCCGCATGAGGAAGCCGTTGCCGGCGTCGCGCAGGGTCCGGGGATCGTTCGACGCCGGCGCATCGTTGAAGAACTGGAGCTCGCGCTTGTTGCCGCGGTTGCCGTATCCGAAGAAGAGCCTTCGGTTGCCCGGCCCCGTCGGTTTCAGGATGCACACATCGGCCGCGTACTCGACGAGACCGACGGCAGTGCGCGGCGCCTTGTCGAGATCCACGATCTCCGCATAGGCGCAGTCCTCGGGATCGACGGCGAAGCGCGCCCGTCCGACGAGGCGCTCGTAGGGACCGGTGCCCTCGAAGCAGTGACCCTCCGCGAAGGGCTCGCGCTCGGTGATCCGCAACTCCAACGACTCGTTCATTACGCCTCCGGACCGCGTCCGCGTGCGACAAGGGCCGGATGTTCTTGCCCTTCGCATCTTCGCACAAGCCGCGGGGTCCGCCGCCGCGGAAGCGCCTTCGAGCGGGTGGTCACGGCGAAAAACGTGCCATCACCGCTTCCGCGTGGGCTCTGGTCTCCTCTCCGTGATCGTGCCGCCAAGCTTCCAGCAAGCGCCGGTAGGTGCAAGGCACAAAGGCCACTTCATCGCCCTTCACGAGGTGCGCGAAGCGGGCAACCTCCTCCCTGTGCCCGGCCTTATCGGCTTCGTCGACGGGCTCCCCTGTTCCCGGCCAGCATTCCGGTTCGGCATGCACATAGAAGAGGACGGGTCTCAGTCCGCAATGCGCTCCCGGCCGATGGACCTCCGAACGCAGGGCGAAGGCGTGCTTGACGAGTTGCGCCGCATCGAGAGAGCGGTACTGGAGAGGGTTCTCGCGTAGCGAGTCCCGGATACCTTCATATCCCTTCATGCGATCGCCCCAGACCGGACGCCAGTAAGCATCGCTGAAGTCAGCGGCTTTCCTGTCGCGAAAGGGCTCGAAGCGTTTGGATTCGATGCCGATGAGTGTCGACGGCGTGGCGACGAGACAGTCCAGAACCGGATGGCGCCCGCCCGGCCACGGAAATCGGACCGTCGCTTCGAGGCACAGCGAACGGGCGGGCCATATCGTATCCGGACAACCCGGCAGCGGCGGCAGCTCCCGAGCCCGGTGGAGAAAGAACCCGAAGACGTTGACGGCCAGCGCGGCCGAGGATTCGGGACTGTCGAGCTTGCCGCTGCCGATCTCGTCGCCTGGCGCGGCGTTGAGGATGCGTTCGATTTCAGCGCCGGGAACGCCGGGCAGAAACCTGCTCATGGTCTTGTCGGGGGCGCCAACCGGGAAGCCGGGATGTACAAATGGTAACAGAGGCGGCCCGGCTGACGGGCGTGCTTGCCGAACTTTGCCAATGCCGCTAGCGTCGCGCCATGAGCACGATGAACATATCGCTTCCCGAGTCGCTCGAGTCCTTCGTGGACGATCAGGTCAGCGCGCGTGGCTACAGCACGTCGAGCGAGTATGTCCGCGAACTAATCCGCAAGGACCAGGATCGCCAGCGCCTGCGCGGCTTGCTTCTCGAAGGGGCGGCATCTCCCCCGGTGGTCGCGGCCGACGCGGACTACTTCGACAGGCTCCGCAGCCGGGTCCGTGAAACCGGCCGGCGGTGAAGGGGAAAGCGGGGGACCGAAGCCTACGCGGTGCGGGGGGAGTGCGTGGCCGGGTGGTAGAGGAAGCAGGCGACGCTGTGCCCGGCGTGGACCGGGCGCAGCTCGGGCGCGTCGCGCCGGCACACCGCCATCGTTTTCGGGCAGGTCCCGGCGTAAGGGCATCCGGCGTTCTCCCGGGGCACTTCGTCCGGATCCTCTCCCGCCTCGCTGCGGGGTCGATCGAAGTCCGGGTCCGGGACCGGTATCGCCGCCTTCAACGCCTGCGCGTAGGGGTGGTGCGCGTCGTCGATGACCCGCTCCGCCTCGCCAACCTCGACGAAGCGGCCCCGGTACATGATCGCGATCCGGTCGCAGAGATAGCGGGTCGTCGAGAGGTCGTGGGACACGTAGAGGATGGTCAGACCGAGCTCGCGCGACTGCTGTTTCAGGAGGTTGAGGATGCCCGCCCGGATCGAGACGTCGAGCATCGACACCGGCTCGTCGGCGATCAGGAGCTTCGGTTCCAGCACCAGGGCGCGCGCGATCGAGAGGCGCTGGCGCTCGCCGCCGCTCAGCTCGTGCGGGAACTTGTCGGCGAAGGCCCGCGGTGGCCGCAGCCCGGCGCGTTCCAGCGCCCGGGCGACGCGCTCGCGGCGCTCGGAGGCGTCGCCGAGGCGCTGGGTGGCGAGCGGCTCCGCCACCGTGTCGTGGACGGTGAAGCGCGGGTTCATGGAGCCGTAGGGGTCCTGGAAGATCATCTGGACGTCGCGGTAGTACTCGCGCAGGGCGCGGCCCCCGAGGAGCGCGAGGTCGCGGCCGTCCTGGAAACGGATGCTGCCGCTGTCGTGGCGCTCGAGCCGTACGAGGAGGCGTCCGAGCGTGGTCTTGCCGCTCCCGCTCTCGCCGATGAGGCCGAGGATCTCGCCTTCCCGGATCTCGAAGCTCACGTCGTCCACCGCGTGTACCAGCGCCCCCTCGCCGCGGCCCAAGCGGCCGGCGAGCTCGCCGCGCGCCGCGAAGGACTTGCGCACGTGGCGCGCGGTGACGAGGGGCGCCGCGTTCAGAGGGTTGCCGCCCACGTTTCGCCGAGCGCGGCCCGCGCGCGCATGTCTTCGGCCTGCGCCACGTGATGACAGGCGGCGTAGTGGTCCGGGCCCACCGGCCGAAGCTCCGGGTCCGCTTCCCGGCAGCGCGCGCTCGCGAAAGGGCAGCGCGGGGCGAAGCGGCAGCCGCGCGGCGCCTCCAGGAGCACGGGGGGCGCCCCGGCGATCGCGATCAGTGCTTCGTGCTTCGGCCGGGTGGTGCTCGGGAAGGCGTTCTTCAGTCCCAGGGTGTAGGGATGCACGGGCTCGCCGAACAGCGCCCGCGTATCTCCGTACTCGACGATGCGACCCGCGTACATGACCGCGACCCGGTCGCAGTTCTCGGCCACCAGGCCCATGTCGTGCGTGATCAGCAGCATGGAGGCGCCGAGGCGCTTCTGCAGGGCCCGCACCCGACCGAACACGCGGTCCTGGCTCACCACGTCGAGCGCGGTGGTGGGTTCGTCCGCGATGAGCAGGGCGGGGTCGAGCGCGAGCGCCATGGCGACCAGGGCGCGCTGGCGCATGCCGCCGCTGAACTGGTGCGGGTAGTGCGCGAGCCGTTCGGGATCGATCCTGACCAGGCGGAAGAGCGCTTCGGCGCGCGCCCGGGCCTCGGCCGGCGAGGCCCCGTCCTGCCGGACGATCACCTCCTCGATCTGGCGTCCGACCCGGTAGACCGGGTTGAGCGCGTTCATGGCGCTCTGCGGGATGACCGCGATCTCGGTCCAGCGGATGGTGCGCATCTCCTCGTTGCCCAGGGGCACGAGGTCCCGTCCCCGGTAGAGGATCTGCCCGCCGGTGATGGCGGCGTTGGCCGGCATCACCTTGATCACCGCGCGTCCCGCCGTCGTCTTGCCGCAGCCGGACTCGCCGACCAGCCCCAGGGTCTCGCCCTCGTGCACCGTGAACGAGACATCGTCGATGGCGTGCACCGTACCCGCGCTGATCCGGTAGCCCACCGAGAGGTTCCGGACCTCGAGCAGGACCTCGCTCATCGCTCCCGCAGCCTCGGGTTGGCGACTTCCTCGAAGGCCTGCCCGATGAAGTAGAAGGCGGTGGTCACGACGATGATGCACAGTCCCGGCGGCACGAACCACCACCACGCCTTGAACGAGACCATGGAGGTGAAGACGTCGTAGATGATGGTGCCCCAGCTCACCGCGTAGGGGTCGCCGAAGCCGAGGAAGTTGATGCTCGCCTCGGTGGTGATCGCCCAGGCGACCCCGAACACGCCGTGCACGAAGGCCTGGGGCATGACGTTGGGCGCGATGTGCCGGTAGAGGATCCGCAGATGCCCGGCGCCCGAGATGCGCGCGGCGTCGATGAAGGGCCGCTCGCGCAGACTGAGCACCTGGGAGCGCACCACGCGCGCGGTGATCGGCCAGAACAGCATCGCCATGAGCACGATGATCCACCACGTGCTGCGGTCGAGGAGCGACAGCGCGACGATGGCGAAGGGCAGGAGGGGCACCCCGAACACGACGTCGGTCATGCGCATCAGGAAGGAGTCCACCCAACCTCCGAAGTATCCCGCGACGAGGCCGACGTTCAGCCCGATGAGGGTCATCGCCGCCGCGGTGATGACGCCGACGACGAGGGCCGAGCGGGTGCCGATGATCACTTGGCTGAAGACGTCGCGCGCATAGAGGGTGGTGCCGAACCAGAAGTCGCCGGTGGGGGTCAGCAGGCGCATCAGGCGGCCGTTCTCGTGGTAGTGCTTCTCCAGAGGTTCGTAGGGCGCGAGCCAGGGTGCGAAGACGCCCACGAACACGAACACCGCGAGGACGACGAGCGAGGCGGTCGCGAGCCGCCGCCCGGCAAAGGGTTGCCGGAAGCGCCGCCATCCCCGTATCGCCGGCGAGGGCGGGGCGGCCGAAGCGGGACTTTCCGTCGTCACGGGAGTCCTCGCTTCAGCCATAGCGCACGCGCGGGTCGAGCAGGCCGTAGAGCACGTCGGAGATCAGATTCCCGGCCACCACGAGCACCGCGATGAGCAGAAAGGACGCCTCCGCGACCGGGTAGTCGGAGTCCGTGACCGCCTGCACCATGAGACGGCCGATGCCCGGCCAGGAGAACACGGTCTCCACCAGCACGCTGCCCGCCACCACGAAGGCGCCGAGGAGCGAGACCGAGGTGGCGATGGGCAACAGCGAGGCGCGCAGCGCGTGGCCGAACACGATGCGCGTCTCGCTCAGCCCCTTGGCCTTGCACAGCTCGATGAAGTCGTCCCCGAGCACCTCGAGCATGCTGGTGCGCATCACGATCAGGGGGTAGCAGCCGTAGTAGACCGCCATCACCAGCATCGGCAGGATCAGGTGGTGCAGGAAGTCGAGCGAGAGGTAGGTCTCGAGCAGCCCTTCGTAGTCGCTCCCCGGGGTGCGCATGTGTCCGGCGGGGAAGATCTCGAAACGGATCGAGAACAGCGCGACCGCGATGATGCAGAGCCAGAAGATGGGGGCGGAGCGGAAGACCATTGCGGCGGTGCTGACGATGCGGTCCGTCTTCGAGTTCCGTTTCCATGCGATGAGGGCCCCGCCCGCGACCCCGAAGAGGTAGGCGAGCACGAGCGAGGGCAGCATCAGCACCACGGTGTGCGACAGCGCTTCGCCCAGGATCTCCGATACCGCGATGCCGCGGTTGAAGGAGACACCGAAGTTCCCGGTCAGCATGTTGAGGATGTAGCGTCCGTACTGGACGTGCATCGGCTGGTCCAGGCCGAAACGCTGCCGCAGCTCGGCCTGGACCTCGGGATTCAGCGCCTCGCTGATCACGGTCATGGTCGGGTCGCCCGGCAGCAGCCGGAACAACGCGAACATGATCGTGGCGAGGAAGAAGAGGGTCGCGAGCGCGAGCGCGATCCGTTTCGCGAAGTAGATCCGGATGTTTCGCGACGGGGCGCGAGCGCTCATCGGTCGGCCCCGGGGTTCCGTAGCGCCGTCAGCAGCACGCTCGGGGACGGGGGGACGGCGGCCGCTCGCCGTCGACCCCGCCGCGCCCCGATGTCCGCTTGCGGACTCGCCGTTGCGACTTCACTCCGGAAGCTGGAGCCGGCCCTCCGAATCCCAGGTGTAGCCCGCTTCCGCGAGGACCTGTCTCGCTCTCTCGATGTCGTAAGCGTAGGGCTCGATGCTCTCGTCGTGCCAGAACGCGTTCGCGGGCGCGATCACGGACCCGGCAATGTTCCCGTAGCCCTCGTAGAACTCGTTCCGCATGCGCTCGCGCGGGGTGGCGAGGCTGAGCGCGAGCCGCAGCGCCGGGTCGTCGTAGGGCGCGTTGCGCACGTTGACGACGAGGGTGTCCGAGCCGTTGCTCGGCACCGAGACGAACTGGAGGTAGTCCGTGCCTTCGATCTCCGGGATCTGGTGGGGCAGGATGGAGTCGAGCACGTCCGCCTCCTGCTTGGTGAGCGCGGTGTAGGCGGCCTCCGCGGTGCCGTAGAAGATCACGAGGAGGCCGCCGTTGTCCGCGGGCTGGAAGTGCCCGTCGAAGCGATCGACCTTGAACTCCTGCGCCTTCTTCCAGTGGCCGAACCGATAGGTGCCGCTGCCGATCGCGGGAACGTTCTCGAAGGTGGTCGGGTCTTCGACCCCCTCCCAGACGTGCCGGGGAATGATCGGCACCATGGCCAGGGTCTGGGTGGTGAAGGGCGCGAAGGGGTTGGCGAGCTCGAAGCGCACGGTGTTTGGGCCGGTCGCGGTCGCCGATTCGAGCTGGCCGAGCGTCGCGTTGTAGTAGGCCGCCTTGTGCTCCTTCATGTAGTTGAAGGTGAATGCGACATCCTCTGCGCTGACCGGGTGGCCGTCGTGGAAGGTCATGCCTTCGCGGATCGTGGCATCGATCGTGGTGTCGTCCACCGCATCGAGCGCGGTCGCGGCCCAGAACTGCGGCTCGCCTTCCGGTCCGATGCGCATCAGCGTGTCGTAGATGAGATACACCATGCGCACCTGCGAGCTCTCCGAGGCGAGCACCGGGTTGATGGTCTTGAGATCGCTGATCTCGGTCGCCCACCGGACCACGTCGCGCTCTCCGGTCGGCTTCAGGGTGAAGAAGGCGACCACGTCGTTGAAGCCGCTCACCTTGGGGATGACGGGGTCACGGAAGTTGGCCTTGTTGTAGACCTGCAGCACGTCGGCATTGACGATGGGGATCCAGGCGTTCGCCTCGAAGAGCCGCTGCTGGATCCGGCTGACGAGCGCCGCCCGCGCGTCGAAGTCGTACTCCCGGCGCTGGGCGACGAGGAGCTCGTCGAGATCCGGGTCCATGACCCCGGAGAAGTTCCAGCCGCCGGCGACCGCGCGATCGGAGTGGAAGGTGTTGTAGGTGTAGAAGTCGGGGTCCAGGCGTTGCAGTTGCGGGGTGAAGGCGATCACCGCGGCATCGAAGTCGTGGGTATTGAAGACGCGCTCGATGAGCGGGTTGGGGAAGTTGACCGGATCGATCTTCGACTCGATGCCGAGCTCCTTCCAGGCTTCCGCGAGCACGATCGCCATCTCGTACTGGATCGGAAACTGCGCCTTGGTCCAGGTCAGCAGGCGGAGCTCGCCCATCGCTTCGGCCGCCGCGCCCGCGCTGCCGAAGGCCAGCGTCGCCGCCGCGAGCGCCGTCATCGTCATGCGCATCTTCCTGCCGAGTCTGCTCATGTTCATCTCCTTCACGTGTCGGGCGGAGTGCCGGAGCCGGAGGCCGTGCCCGCAACCCGCCGATGTCCGCCAAGGGCGAAGCGCCCGGACGGTGGGGGGCCGGGGACCGAGAGCGCGGGGCAGTGGTGGACTCCGTTCAAGTGAATAGAATACGAGTCACCCCCCGGTGCAACAAGGGCCGCTCCCGACATGGTGAACATCTGCCGTACTTCGATCGACCACGCATGCGCGTGGCGCAGCCGCGACTTCGCGTCCGCCGACGACTACGCCATCGATCTCGGAGCACGCCACGTCGAGGCATTCGAGCGCGCCCTCGCGCGGATACGGGCCGAGGGACTGACCCTGGACGACATCGAACGCCGTCATTTCGAGGTGCCGGAGATCGCCGGGGACATTGCGCGGTGGTTCGACGAGATCCAGCACGGTCGCGGCTTCGTCTTCCTGCGCGGGTTTCCCGTCGATCGGTGGTCGGAAGACGAGACCGGCATCGTCTACTGGGGGATCGGCACCCACATGGGGGTGGGCGTCTCGCAGAGCGTGCTCGGCGACCGCCTGGGCCACATGATGGACTTCAGCCACGAGGACCCGAACGCGCGCGCCTATCGCAACCGGCAGGAGCTGGATCTCCACACCGACCTTTCGGAGATCGTCGCCACCCTCTGCCTCTCGAAGGCGAAGAGCGGGGGGGCGAGCCGGTTCTGCTCCACGGTCACCGTGCACAACGAGATCCTGACTCACCATCCGGAGTACCTGGAGCCGCTCTACCGGGGCTTTCCCTACTACCGGGCGGGCGAGGAGGCGCCCGGGGAAGAGCCGGTGACGCCCTGGAACGTGCCGGTCTTCAGCTACATCGAGGGCAAGCTGAGCGCCCGCTACGTGCGCGGCTACCTCGAGCGGGGGGTCGCGGTCCTGGGGCGCGAGATGAGCGCTCTCGAGCGCGCCGCGCTCGACTATGTGGACGAGATCGCCCACCGCCCGGACGTGATGCTCGAGTTCACCCTCGAGCCCGGCGAGGCCATGTTCTACAACAACTACCTGGTGATGCACGCGCGCACCGCCTTCGAAGACGACCGGGCGGCGGGGATCCGGCGCCATCTGCTCCGGCTCTGGCTCGACGTTCCCGGTGGCCGCCCGGCACCGAAGGAGATGCACATCCACGCGACCCCGGGCATCGCCCGCCAGGAAGGCAGGACGCCGACCGGCGAAGGCGACGCCTACCGGGCGCTGTTGCCGGCGGAAGCGGGGTGAGCGCGGTGGCGATTGAAGAAATGCCCCGCGACCCGGCCCGCGACCCGGGCAGGGATCCTTCGAAGGGGTCCGGGAACGGACAGGAGCGTTTCCACGCACTGTCTCCGCTCCCCGGTGCGGGCTTCGGTGCGGTGATGCGTTTCCCGGCGCTCTGCGGAGCGCGGGAAGCGGTGGCGACGCTGGAAGCCGGGCCCGCCGTCCTCGGCGACGCGATCTGCGCCCGGGGCGGGCTCCTGCTGCTTCCGGGGATGCACGGGATCTCCGAGGAGCCCGAGCTGCTGCTGCGCCTGAGCCGCCTGCTCGGCCCGGAGGTCGAGGACTACCGCAACAGCTATGCATTCGAGGACCGCAAGCGCCTCTTCAACTACCACGACACGGTTCCCGAGATCATCCAGATCACGAACCTGCCTCCCATCCGCACCCAGCCCTCTCCCCGGCCGGAGCCGCCCCTGACCGAGGACGGCCTGCTCCCGGTGCAGTACCCCCACCGCACGGGCTGGCACACGGACCAGAGCTTCCGCCGCCCGCCGCCCGACTTCTCGCTCTTCTACGCCCACCAGCCGGTGCCGCAGGGGCAGGGGCAGACCCTCTTCGCCGACGCGAGCGGCGCCTACGAGGCGCTCCCGGACGCGATGAAGGCGCGCATCGACGCGCTCGAGGGCATCCACGTGTTGCCGGGCACCGGGCGTGCGGACTACGAGATCCGACGGGGCGATACCCCGAGGCCGCTCGCCGCCCATCAACAGCCCCAACGACAGCCCCTCGTGCGGACCCACCCCGTGACCGGCGGCCGGTCGCTCTACTTCTGCGACAGCGGCCAGATGGACTTCATCACCGGCCCGATCGCGGGGATGGAGCCGGGCCCCGACGGGGAGGGCGCGAAGCTGCTCCGCCGCCTCGCCGCGCACGCGACCGAGCGGCGCTTCACCTACACCCACGAGTGGACGGAGGGCGACCTCGTCATCTACGACAACCGCAACCTCCTCCACGCGGGGACCTGGTACGACGCCGAGCGCCAGATCCGGGTCATGTGGCGCACCACGGTGCGCGGGAACCCGGACCCCGCCTACGCGGGCGAGGCCTGTAGCTGGGTCCCGGCGGAGGACTTCGAGCCGAGCTGAGCCCCACCGGGACCGGGCGTTGCCCGCCGCCGCGGCAGCGCTTCCCGCCCGGGCCGCCTCCCGGTCCCGCGTTCATCCCGGCCATAGCTCAGCGACGGTTCTGAGGAAGAATCGATAGCGGAGGAAAAGAAATGCGTACAGTCAAACAGATAAAGAAGACGGCAGCCTCAAAAGCCATAAACAAGACTGTCACGATGCTCGAGAAAAAATTCGGCCTTAAAGCGACCGGGAAGTGGCCGAAAGACAGGAGAAGATCCATTATCAACCAGTTAGAGAGGGAATTCCGCAGACTACGGAGGTTGAATCGAACGAGGAACAGATAACTGCTATGACCTTTTCATCCTGTTAACTGATCACGGATGCGGGCTCGGGGACGAAGTCCGTCCCCCTCGTCCCCCTCGTCCCGCTCTGTGCCGTCTCAGGGCTCCGGCCGCGGCGGCTGGTACAGGTTGTCGATGCGGACTCCCTGGTGGGACTCCCAGTCCGGCGGCATCTTCAGGCGCTGGGCGTCGCTGTGGATCGCGCGGGTCGGCTCCCCCTCCACGATCCGCCACCGGTAGCGCGAGCGGTAGGGCAGGCCCGCGAAGGACACCGTGTCGGCGCTCGCGTAGCCGGCGAGCACCATGGGACGGCGGCGCGCGGCGCGGTTCTCGCCCGCCGCGTGCACGATGCCGCAGCTCGTGACGAGCACCGAGCCGGCGGGGCCGGTCATCGCGACGGCATCGTCCACCGGCACCCGGTGCTTCACGTGCTCGCCGATGAGGCCGAGCCAGCTACCCTTCGCGTCGTAGTGGTCGTAGACCTCGCCGAGGTGGGAGCCGGGGATCACCCGGGTGGGACCCATGTCGGGCTCCACGTCCTCGACGTAGGTGAGGGTCATGATGGGCGAGCGGTTGCTGGAGGGAAAGAACACGATGTCCTGGTGCCAGTCGAAGCCGCGCCCGCCCGGCGACTTGAAGGAGACCCCGGACTCGCGGAACTGCACGTTGGGACCCACCACGTCCGCGGCCAAGTCCGTCATCGGCGCACTCGACACGTAGCGCCAGATTTCGGGATGGTAGTCGGCGGCGCAGAGCACCTGGCGCAGGCGCCGCCCGCCGCCGGGAAGGGTCTCGAACTCGAAGTCGGCCGGGGGCTCGGGCTCCTCCCCCCGGGCCTCCAGGGCGGCGAGGGCCTCGCGCAGACGGGCGAGCCCGCCAGCGTCGATCGCCCGCTCGACCAGCACGTAGCCCTGCTCGAAGAAGGACTCGCGTTGCGCCCGAGTGAGGATCCGGGGCGGGTGATCGAGGATCTCTTCCGGCGTCACGGCATCGCTCTCCGGGTGGCCTCGGAACGGGAATCCGGACGAGCGCGACGGTAGCACAGGCGGTGGCCGCCATCGACACTGCCCACGGGGTATCCAGGGCTTTTCAAGACTCGAGTTTCGGGATTCGTTGACCGGAATGGATTCCCGCTTCCGCGGGCATGACGGAACAGGGTGCGGGAATGTCGGACGAGGGGTGGGGCAAGGCGGAAGAGGGTGCCCGCGGAAGCTTGCCCTCGACCCCGATCGGGGGCGGGAATCCACCCCATAGTCGTCATTCCCGCGAAGCTTGTCCCCGATCCCGATCGGGGAGCAGGAATCCATTTTGGCTCCCCTCGCACGGCGATCCGCCGGATGCGCGTCCCGCCGCGTGCGGCGAGGTCGCTCGCCATGGCCCCAGGCACGCTTCCGGCCATGACCGACCGGCGAGAGCCAACAGCAAACTCCATCGTACCTCGACGCCGGTCACCGGCAACGCGTACGATGATCATGAGGGGTCACCGTCCCGGCGCGCCTCGTCTCGGCCCTCGGACTGTCCATCAGCCTCCGGACGGTTCGAATGACCGGGACCCCTTCGTCTCTGGCCCAGGAGAAAGTAGGCATACCCATAGAGTATGTTTAAGCGTTCGAATGACCGGGACCCCTTCATCCCTGGCCCAAGAGGACACGCCCATGAGCACGACACTGCGCTATCTGCACCACCCCGCTTCGCAGCCGTGCCGCTCGGCACGGCAGTTCATGGTGGAGAACGACATCCCGTTCGAGGACGAGGTCGTCGACATCACCACCAATATCAACGAGACGCAGGAGTTCAGGGACACCTACAACCCCACTGGGCAAGTGCCGATCCTCGTCGATGGCGACTTCACGGTGTGGGAGAACGTCGCCATCGGACGTTACCTCAACGAGAAGTTCGATTGCCCCGGCCACTGGTTCGGCTCCACGCTGCGGGAGCGGGCGCAGATCAACCAGTTCGTGCAGTGGTACGCCTACACTCTGCGCCTGGGCGGCGGTGCCTTCCACTGGACCATCTTCGCGCCCTTCATCTATGGCGATGACAAGGACTTCAGCGTGGAGCGCAGGAAGGGTTATCACGTCCTCTACGAATCCATGGGCATAATGGAGAGCTACTGGCTCGAGGGTCGCGACTATTGCTGCGGCAACGAGGTCAGCTACGCCGATCTCGCCGCCTTCCACGAGTTCGTGTCCCACGACGCCGGCAAGATCATTCCGGACCGGGTCTGGGAGAAACACCCCCGTATCAAGGCGTGGTTCGACAGGATGTCGGCACGGCCCGCCAACCAGGAGGTGAGCGGTTGGCAGTACGAGGCGGTGGGCAAGATCCTGGCCGGCGAGCTCGAGGTCGAGTTCAAGCGCAGGACCGCGGTGTTGAAGGGCACCGAGGCCTACGGCGGCCACAATCACGGCATCCCCTACCTGGGCGAGCCGGACGACTACATTGTCCGGCTGGAGGCGTAGGCCGTAGTCGCACGACGGATCGCAGGACTGGGGGCGCCCGCTTCGCGGGCAGAACGACGGATCGCGCGGTAACCGCGATCGGGCGCTCCCCGTAGCCCCGCACGAGGTATTCCGATGGGCTCGTCTCGAAAGACAAGAGCCGACGCGGTACGGACCGGAGAGTTCACGTACCTGGCGGCAGGTGTGGAGAGCTCGCTCCATGGCAACGGCAAGGTGTTCATGCGCCGGGACAGCGACGGCAACGACAGCCCCTGGGTGGGCGCCGATCTGGAGAGGCGGCGGATGCCGGTCCGTGATGCTCGACGCCGGGACGGCGCGGAGCGCCCCACGCTCGATGCCAACGGCTTCGAGTTGATCGAGCGTCCCATCGAGAGTCCGGACATCGACTTCTTCGACCATGACCAGATCGTGCGCCGCTACTACCCCCTTTGCGCCGCGGTCGTTCGGGAGGAGACCGGCGCCCGCCTGGTCGCGGCCTTCGACCACAACATCCGCTCGGTCTCCGGCAATCGGAGCGGGCGCCGCATAGCAGGCGGGCAGCAGGTGCAGCCGCCGATCCACATGGTGCACGGCGACTACACGTTGACCAGCGGACCGCGGCGGCTGCGCGACCTGGGGAGGACGCCCACCGGCAACGACACCTATCGCACGGCGCTCGCCGAGGGCGAGTCGCTCCTCGACGAGACGGACGTGGCGCGCGCTCTGGGGGAAGGCCGCTTCGCGCTCATCAACCTCTGGCGGAACATCGCCCCGGAGCCCGTGGCGACCGAGCCGCTCGGGCTCTGCGATGCCGCCAGCGTGCATCCCGGCGACCTCGTGGTCTTCGAGGTCCACTACCGCGATCGTATCGGCGAGAACTACCTGGCGAAGCATTCCGACCGCCATCGCTGGTACTGCTATCCCGCACTCACCCGCGACGAGGCGATCCTGATCAAGCAATGGGATTCGGCGGGGGGACTGGCGCGCTCACGGGGCGCAAGGGCCGACGCGGAGAGCCCGGGGGCGCCGTGCACCTTCAGCTTCCACAGCGCCTTCGAGGACCCGGCCACGGCCTGGGACGCGCCCGATCGCTGGAGCATCGAGGTGCGCTGTGTCGCGCTCCACGATTAGCCGGCTCGCCCATCCGGTAGTCCGCCGGGTGGGTGCGGGGAGATGAGCTGGCAGGCGGAAGTCGACGAGGTCCACCGGCGCCGGGCGCTCGCCCGCGCCCAGGGCGGGGCGGAGGCGATCGCGCGCCACCACGACCGGGGCGAGCTCACGGTGCGCGAGCGCGTGGAGGCGCTGTGCGATCCCGGCACCTTCCGGGAGCAGGGGCGCATGGCGGGGAGCGCCTTCCTCGACGAGGAGGGGCGCCTGGAGCGCTTCACTCCGGCCAACTACGTGGTGGGGGTGGGGGAGATCGACGGCCGGCGGGTCGCGGTCGGCGGCGAGGACTTCACCCTCCGGGGCGGCTCGCCCAACGCCTCGGGGCTGCGCAAGAGCGTCTGGGCCGAGCACCTCGCGCTGCGCCTCCGCATTCCCCTGGTACGCCTGCTCGAGGGTGGGGGCGGCAGCGTGGCGAGCCCCGACGAGGACCCGCGCCGGCCGAAGACGGTGGGTGAGCCGGTCTACGAGCCGCATCGCTTCGAGGTGATCGCCGATGCGATGGGACAGGTGCCGGTGGCCTCCGCCGGGCTCGGCGCGGTCGCGGGCTTTCCCGCCGGGCGCCTCGTCGCTTCGCACTTCTCGGTGATGGCCCGCGGCACCTCGCAAGTCATGGTCGGCGGCCCCGCCCTGGTGGAGCGGGCGCTCGGCCGGAGCATGAGCAAGGAAGCGCTGGGTGGCGCCGCGGTGCACGCGCAGAGCGGGGTGGTGGACAACATCGCGTCCGACGAGCGCGGCGCGCTCCGCCAGGTTCGGCGTTTCCTGAGCTACCTTCCGCGCAATGTCTGGGAGCATGCGCCCCGCCTCCCCTGCGACGACCCGCCGGACCGTTGCGAGGAGGAGCTGCTCGCCATCGTTCCCCGCAATCGCCGGCGTCCCTTCGACGTGCTGCGCCTGGTCGAGCTGGTGGTCGATCGCGGCTCCTTCTTTCCGATCGCGCCCGCCTACGGGCCGAGCATTGCGGTCGGGCTCGCCCGCCTGAACGGGCAGAGCGTGGGCGTCACCGCCAACGACTGCCGCTATCTCGCCGGGTCGATGACCGCGCAGGCGGCGCAGAAGATGCGGCGTCTCATCGAGCTCTGCGACACCTTCCATCTCCCGGTGCTCAACTTCGTGGACGAGCCGGGATTCATGATCGGCCCCGACGCGGAGCGCGACGGCACCATCCGCTACGGCATGGCGGCGGTCGCCGCCGCCGCGCAGGCCCGCACGCCCTGGGCCTCGGTGCAGATTCACAAGGCCTTCGGGGTCGCCGCCGCCGCGCACTTCGGTCCCGACACCTACCGGCTCGACTGGCCTTCGGCCGAGTCGGGCGCGCTGCCGATCGAGGGCGGGGTCGCCGTCGCCTACCGGCGCCGGATCGCGGAGGCGGAAGACCCGGCGGCGATGCGGCGCGAGCTGGAGGCGCGGCTCGCGCGCTCGCGCTCCCCCTATCCCCAAGCGGAGTCCTTCGCGGTGCACGACATCATCGACCCGCGCGAGACCCGTCCCGCGCTCTGCGAGTGGGTGGAGTGGATCCAGCCCGCGCTCGCGGCGCTCCGGGGACCGACCCGCTTCACCATGCGTCCTTGAGGTGTCACCATGCGTCACCGGAAACAGAGGAAGTCACTTCATGATCCATGAGCTGCGCACCTACAGCGTCGCCGGCGGCCAGCTCGGCACGGTGGTCAGGAGCTCCGCCGAGGTCGGCCGTCCGGCCCGCGGCGACGACTACGGAAAGCTCGAAGGGTACTGGACCACCGAGATCGGTCAGCTCGGCCAGGTCGTGCATCTGTGGCGCTACGAGAGCCTGGAGGAACGCCGGCGCCTCCGGGCGGCGCTCACGGAGAACCGAGCCTGGGTCGAAGACTACCTGCCCCTCGTCCGGGGCCTCGTCCTGCGCCAGGACATCCGCCTGATGGAGGCTTTCCTTCCCTTCAAGGCGCCGGAAGCGGCGGGCAACGTCTACGAGCTCCGGTGCTACCGCACCCAGGTGGGTCGGGTACGGGAGTGGGCCCGCCACTTCGCCGAGGCGATGCCGGCGCGCGAGCGCTACTCCCGCAACGTCGGGGCTTGGGTGACGGAGGCGGGGCAGCCGAACGAGGTGTGCCATCTCTGGGCCTACTCCGACCTCAACGCGCGGGCGAGCGCCCGGGCCGCGGCCGGAAAGGACCCGGTGTGGCGGGCCTTTCTCGCGCAGAACGCGCCGCTCATCGTCGAGGCCCGTTCCACGATCCTGCTGCCGGCGCCGCACTCGCCGTTGCAGTAGCAGCCCGTGCCGGGCGAATGGACCGCGGAGGCCTGATGCGCAGGGGCGGCCGCGCAGCGCCGGCGATTCCCGTCTGGCGGGGATTCCACCTCCTCCCGTCATTCCCGCGGGGGCCTGCCCTCATTCCCGCGGGGGCCTGCCCTCATTCCCGCGGGGGCCTGCCCTCGACCCCGATCGGGGGCTTGCCCTCGACCCCGATCGGGGGCGGGAATCCATTGCGGTCGATGAATCCCGGATCTCGAGCTCGCATGGCGCCACGTTTGTCTTCGATTTCCGCGTTCACGGACATGGCGCCGTCTTCAACTGACGCCTCTTTCGCCGTCTCCCGGGCGGCGGGATGCCACGAGTCCCGGCCGCACGGGGCGGGAGGGCAGGACCATTCAGAAGTCGAGTTGCGGGGTTCGAAGTACTGGAATCAGGCGA
>CAYFYD010000010.1:0-21156 GCA_964347195.1 uncultured Ectothiorhodospiraceae bacterium | reverse complement strand
TGGGCGTAGCGCGCCGTGGTGTTGACCTGCTGGTGGCCGAGTAGCTCGCCGATCACCGGCAGGCCCTCGCCGAGCGCCAGCGCCCTCGAAGCAAGTATGCGGATGCCAAAGCCGGGGAGGTCCGAATCCCAGAACACCGCGTCCTTGCCGTTGACCGTGAGGCGGTCCACGATACGCTTGGTGAGGGTTCGGTACTGGCGTTCGGGCATGTCCTGGCTCCTCGACAGGGGCGCTTGGGCACTCGAGCGGATCGCGATCAGGCATGGTCTGGAGGCGTCCCGGATCGGTAAGCAATCCGAAAGCGACCGACTGAAAACCGGGGCGGATTGAAGCGCATCGGAGGCGGGAATGCAAGGGCGGTAATGGACCGTGGAATCAAGAAAACTAGATTAACTACAATGGATTATAGCTACAGAGCGCACTCCAGCGCATGCAGGTCAGGATAGCCGCAAGAATGAGTTGTCTTCTCGACGCCAACGTGTCCATAGCGTGGTGTGAAAGCGCAGTCGTTCGGCGAACGGCCCCCGTGAACCGACAAACGACACGCGACGACTGGTCTTGCCATGCCTGAGCTTGTCGCCGGCGGCCCGGCCGTTCCGGTCCATCTCTTGAACGAGCTTGACAGTGGCAGAGTCGTGTTCTTCTGCGGAGCAGGCATCTCGGCGGGGCCGGGTTCCGACCTGCCAAGCTTCGAAGACCTCGTATGCTACGTGTACAAGACGAACCACGTGGAACCGGATGCCGTCGAAAGGGAAGCCCTCGACCTGGAGGAACAGAACCCCGACCGTCGGCGCCCTAACTTCGACAAGGCGCTCGGGCTCCTCGAGAGACCGGAACGACTGCGAACGCAGGCTCTGCGGCGCTCAGTCATCGAGCGTCTTTCGGAGCCTCCAACCGGACCACTGCCCGTGCATAAGGCCCTGATCGATCTGTCTCGGAATGGGCAGGGTGTGCGGCTGATCACCACCAACTTCGACAACAGGTTTGTCCAAGCCGGGCTTCAAGAGCAGTTCGTGGACACCGCTCCAAAGCTGCCGGTGCCAAAGCCGTATGCTTGGTCGAGCGTAGTGCATTTGCATGGACGCATTCGTCCCGATGACGACGGGTCAAACCTGGTGCTAACGGCCGCAGATTTCGGGAGGGCGTACCTGACCGAAAGATGGGCGGCCCGGTTCATCACCGAATTGTTCCGCGAATTCACCGTGGTGTTCGTGGGTTACAGTATCGGCGACCCGGTGATGAGCTATATGGTAGACGCCCTTGCCGCGGAAACCGCAAAGGGTGCCCGGTTTGCCAAGGCATATGCCTTCGCGAGCTACGACGGTTCCGACCCTGGACGACAGAGGACACAGACCGGATGGCTCGGGAAAAATGTCAGACCAATCCTCTACCACGGACAGGACGGCCACGCTCTGCTGGCGGACACCCTGAAAGAGTGGGCCAGAATTCGAAGGGACCCCTTCAACGCGCGTTCCCAGATCGCGATCAACGAGATCACCAAGATGCCGACCGGGCCAGAGGATCCAATAGTGGAAAGGGTCACTTGGGCATTGGAGGATCCGGTGGCGGCGAAGGCGCTGGCCGATGAACCGCCCATCGTGGACGAGAGCGACTTTGCAAAGGTCGGGAGTTGGGTAGAGGTGTTCGCGGAGACGGGGTTGTTGGGTTGTGCTGCCGCTGATGACACCCCGGGCAGTGCAGGTGGACGCCCCGGAGTTGTACGGTTGGTGGACAATGGAATTCAGTCCGAGAGTCCTCAGACCCTGGACATGACGAGGACGCACCTCGCCCGCTGGCTGGCTCGTCATCTGCATGTTCCTCAGTTGTTTGCTTGGGTGGTTCGGAGTGGAGGCCATCTTCACCCCGGGCTTTGGCAACAGGTCAAGAAAAGTCTGGCGGACGAGGGCTTGGACATCCCTGCGAGGCTTCGCCTCCTCTGGACCGTATTGCTGGAAGGAAAGGCAACGCATCCCTGTAAGCACCTTTGGACTTCGGATCACTACTTGGCCGCAGCGTCGGAGTCTGAGCGTCGGTACATTGAGCACATCGCCATCGAGAGTATCTCGCCGCGTCTCATCGTTCGACCCGGACCTGCGAAGGCGCCGGCGCTCCGGCGATACTTTGAGGATAAGCCGACTTCGACAAGTCCGATGGACGCATGTGGTCATATCATGCTGATATCGGGTGAAGACGATACACGTCATCACGTCGAGGCAATACTGAAGGACGGGGAGGTCCTTGCCCGCCATGCTGAGACACTGACGGGACACTTGGAGCGAGCGTTGGCCTTGGGCGTAGAGGATGACGACGTCTATCCGGACTCCTCTCTGTACCGACCTTCCATCAGTGCTCACAACCAGAATCGCCATCATGACCCTTGGACACACCTCATTGACCTAGTCCGTGATAGCTATCTCGCTCTGGTCCTTGCGAGTCAGCGACGGGCGGAGAACTTACTCGGTCGCTGGTCAGAGTCTGACCAGGCACTGTTCAAGCGACTTGCCTTTCATGCACTAACAGAGAACCCGAAAACCGACATCCAACTTGCCCGGAGGCTGCTCGTTGGCGGCCGAAAGCCGGGTGTTTGGGAGACGGAGTTTCGCCGTGAGGTGCTGCGCTTTTTCAGAAGGGCCGGATCGCGACTGCCGCGCCGACTTCGGACGGAGATCGTGCGCGCCATACATGCGGGTCCGAAAACGAGACCACGCCGACCGTCACCGGACTACGATGCCGTCATTCGTAGAGAGAAGTCGTTACGACTGCACAAATTGCGTAGCTCGGGAGTACGGCTCGACAAGAGATCGAACGCACTTGCCCAGGAAGTAAGACAAGCTGCGGAAGGCGAGCTGGAAGAACGCGATGAGTTCCTGTCGTGGCACGACGTAGGCTGGGTGAGTGACGAGGAATCTGCACCCAGGGACTTGGTGAGTGGATCGGTGGTCGATGTCGTGGCGAAGCTGGAAGAGGAAAAAGTCGACCGAGACGGGTTCCGGGGATTGATCGTCAAACGGCTCATCAAGTCGGTGTCTGCGCTGCGGCGCCTCGCGAAGGCAGAGAAGTGGCCGCCAATCTACTGGCAGGGGTTGCTGTGGTTCTTGTCGGAGCCACGCGAGGAGTGGAAGCGAACTGCCAGATTGCGGGATTACGTAGCACGGATCCTTGTTGATGCACCCGGGCGGCTGTTTGGAGAAGCCGGTTCCTCTGCCGGGGGTTTCATGAGGCGGCTCGCTGAAGACTACAGCGTTGATCGAGAGGGCGAACTGAGCGTCATATGGATGAAGGCTTGGAACAACATGGAAGCGATTGGACCGCAGGTGTTCAGCCTGGAGGATCCCCTTATGTACGCCTTGGATCATCCGGCGGGGAAACTGGCGGAAGCCGCGCTTGTCCGATTGCGGAAGTATGAGCTGCGACATGGAGGGGGCCTGCCGCCGCCGGTACGTCCGTACTTTGAGGCAATAGGCACAGATCCGAACGGGCACCTTGGGCGTGTCATGCTCGCGACGAGGCTGTATCACCTGTTTGCGGTAGATGCGGATTGGACCGCGGAACACCTGATCGCGCGTCTCGGGCCTGGACAGTCGAACGAGGCGTTCGGCCTCTGGTCAGCATACGGCTGGTCACCAACGATCGGTCCCGACCTTCTACGGGTCTTGAAGGAGCCTTTTCTCGACTTCCTGCGAGACCGCCGAGGAGATGACCGAAGAATTGACAACCTCTGGAAGCTCTTCATGACAGTCTGCCTCGAGGCGCCAAGAGAGCTGACGAAGGAAGAGATTCGGGGTGTCGCTCATACGATGTGCGAAGAGGCTTTGAAGATTGCGCTTGGAAGCTTGAAACATCGGCTAAGAGGTGAGCTGGTGGAACGAGCTACCGTCTGGCGAGAGAAGGTGCATCCGTGGCTTCTTGACTATTGGCCGCGGGAGGCGGCCCGAAACACTGGGGGAACGTCGAAGGCGATCCTGGACATGCTTGCCGAGTGTGGCGAGGCGTTCCCGGACGCGGCGGAATGGTCGTTGGAGTTTCTGCGACCACTGGATCGTCACGGCCTCTATCGACTCGGCGAGAGCGTACACGCAGAGCAGCATCCGTACTGTATGCTTCGGGTGCTCGATAGCGTGGTGATTGCGGATGTCCTGCCGATCCACCAACGACGTTCACTTGACAAACTGCTGAATCGTCTTGTCGCCGTTTGTGCTGAAGTGGGGGCCGACGCGCGATTTCAGAAGTTGTTCCAGATCGCCACCAGATGATTCCGATTCTTGTCAATGACAGCCGAGCACGAGAATCAGATGCACGTTTTTGCCGGATACGACGTGTCATCCCGCATTATTCACCCTGGGGGTGAATAATGCGGGCTCATCCATCCCCTCATTTACGTTGAGTATGTTGTCAAGGGGAAGTGGCTCCTGGTGTTGGCTCCCGGAACCGTCCGTTCGGATCACATTCCAGACACTCCGCACGATCCGCTGTCTCGCTGGCGTCCCGGCATGGCTTCCAGATTTCCATTTCCACGGCAGCCTCCGCCCGGATGTCCGTCCTCACCGGAATCAGACGATGCCGACCCTCAGTGGCGCCGCTTCACGCGCTGGGCGGTCCGCAGACGGTTGACGAAGCTCTCCCGCCACGCGGTGACGTCGTGCTCGCGCACCCCGGCGATCAGCGCACGCCAGCGTTCCTTGCGTTCGGGCCCTGACATGCCGAGCGCGCGGTGCAGGGCATCCGCGACCCCCTGGATGTCGTAGGGATTCACGATGAGCGCTCCGTCCGCGCCCTGCTTCGCCGCGCCCGCGAAGCGCGACAGCACCAGCACGCCGGGGTCGTGCTCGTCCTGCGCCGCCACGTACTCCTTGGCGACGAGGTTCATGCCGTCGCGCAGCGGGGTGACGAACCCGACCCGGGCGAGGCGGAAGATCCCGGCGAGCGCGCGGCGCGAGAAGCTGCGGTTGATGTAGCGCAGCGGCGTCCAGTCGAACTCGGAGTACTCGGCGTTGATGGAGCCGGAGAGCCCCTCGAGCTCGCGGCGGATGTCGACGTACTCCGGCACGTCCGCCCGCGAGGGCGGGGCGAGCTGGACGAAGCTCACCCGCCCGCGGTTCTCCGGGTAGGCCTCGAGGAAGCGGGCGAAGGCGCGGAAACGTTCGGGCAGCCCCTTGGTGTAGTCGAGGCGGTCCACACCGATGACCCCCAGGCGATTGCGCAGCACCTTTGCCATGCGGCCCGCGTGGGCCTTCGCCTCGTCCGAGGCCGCCAAGCGTGCGAACTCGGTGGAATCGATCCCGATCGGGAAGACCCCGGTCTCCACCTGGCGCCCCCAGGCATGGGCCCGGCCCTGCGCGTCGATGCGGCCCCCCGCTTCGGTGCTGACGTATTCCAGGAAGCAGCGCCGGTCGGACTCGGTCTGAAAGCCGAGCACGTCGTAGGCGAAGAGGGCCCGGATGAGCACGTCGTGTACCGGAAGCGCGGTCAGCACTTCCGGCGAGGGGAAGGGGATGTGCAGGAAGAAGCCCATCGTATGGCGCGCCCCCATGCGGCGCAGCTCTTCGCCGAATGCGATCAGGTGGTAGTCGTGCACCCAGAGCAGGTCGTCCGCCTCGAGCAGCGGCATCAGCGCGTGCGCGAAACGCTGGCTGACCCGGATGTAGCCCTGGTAGTCGTCGCGGTCGAAGCGGGTGAGGTCGGTGCGGTAGTGGAAGAGCGGCCACAGGGTGCGGTTCGCGAAACCGTTGTAGTACTCCTCGTAGTCCTCGCTCGACAGGTCCGCGGTGGTCGCGGCGAGGCGGCCGCGCTCGAGCTGCCGGGTGGAGACGCGGGTGCTGTCGGATACCTTTCCGCTCCAGCCGAACCACAGCCCGCCGGACTCCCGGAGGGCGTCGAGCAGCGCCACTGCGAGCCCGCCGGCCCGCACCCCCTTTGTGGCGGTGGCGACGCGGTTGCTCACCACGACCAGCCGGGTTCGCTGCGCTTCGCTCATGCCGGGCTCAGACGCTCGCTTCCCAGGGTTCGCTCAGGCGCATCGCCGCGCCCACGATCCCCACCAGCGAGTAGGTCTGCGGATAGTTGCCCCAATGCTCGCCGGTCTCGGGATCGGTGTCCTCCGACAGCAGTCCCAGACGGTTGCGGGACTCGAGCATCGCCTCGAAGCACTCGCGCGCCTCGCTCCTTCGCCCGGTGCGCGCGAGGGCGTCGATGTACCAGAAGGTGCAGATGTTGAACGCGTTTCGCGGCAGTCCGAAGTCGTCCCGGGTGACGTAGCGGAACACGTGCCGGCCCTTGCGCAGGGTCGCCTCGATGGCGGAGAGGGTGCTCCGAAAGCGCGGGTCGTCCGGATCGAGGAACGCGACCTCGCTCATCAGAAGCAGGCTCGCGTCGAGGGACTCGCCTTCGAAAGAGTCGACGAAGATCCCCCGCTCCCCGTGCCAGGCGCGCTCGAGGATCACCGCCTTGATGCGCTCCGCGCGCTGCCGCCAGCGGGCGCTGCGACCGGAAAGGCCGAGGTGGCGGGCGATCCGGGCGAGGCGGTCGCATGCGGCCCAGCACATGAGGGAGGACGAAGTGTGCACTGCCGAACGGGTACGCAGCTCCCACAGGCCGGCGTCGGGCCGATCGTGCAGCGCGAAGGCGCGCTCTCCGGCGCGCTCCAGGAGCTCGAAATCGGTCATCCCGGGACGCTTGAGGAGACGGTGGTCGAAGAAGGCCTGAGACGCCGCGAGGACCGCGTTGCCGTAGACGTCGTGCTGGAGGTGCTCGCAGGCCTGGTTGCCGACCCGCACCGGCCCCATGCCCCGGTAGCCGGGCAGCGAGTCCACCCGGGTCTCGACGAGTGCACGCTCGAGCCCGATGCCGTAGACCGGCTGCAGGTGATCCCCCCCGTTCGCGTCGCCGGCGCCGACGATGATGTTGCCGAGATAGCGCAGATAGTGCTCCATCGTCTCGACCTCGCCGAGGCGGTTGAGCGCGCGCACCACGAAGAAGGCATCGCGCAGCCAGCAGTAGCGGTAGTCCCAGTTGCGCCCGGAGTCGGCGGATTCCGGGATGCTGGTGGTCATCGCGGCGACTATCGCTCCCGTCTCCTCGTAGGCGCAGAGCTTGAGCGTCACCGCGGCGCGGATTACCGCCTCCTGCCACTCCGCCGGCAGTGCGAGGCGGCGCACCCACTGCTGCCAGTCGAGCACGGTGCGCTCCTGGAAGTCGCGTGCCATCTCCTCGACCCCGCCGGAGAGCGTCTCGTCGGGCCCCAGGATCAGGCTCACGGGTTCCTCGACGAGGAAGGGCGTCTCGCGCGCGACGTAGGTGATCGGCGCGTTGGTGGTGAGCCGCAGCGTGAAGCGCGGCCCCACGTAGCGGACGTGGTTGGAGCCGCGGGTGACTTCGGGACGGGTCGCGCCGTAGTCGAAGCGGGGCCGCAACTTGATGCGGATGCGCGGCGTACCGGCGAGGGGCCGGACCCGCCGCACCAGGCTGGTGGGACGGAAGCGGCGCCCGTGCAGTGCGAAGCGCGGCGCGAAGTCCGCGATCTCCACCGCACCGCCTCGTTCGTCGAAGAGCCTGGTCACGAGCACCGCGCTGTTGCGGATGTAGGCTTGCTCGCTGCGTGCGAATCCGTCGATCTCGATCGCGAAGGTTCCGGGCGGATCTTCGCTTCGATCGTCGAGCAGAGAGCAGAACACGGGGTCGCCGTCGAAGCGGGGCAGGCAGCACCACACGACGCGCGCCGCGCGGTCGATGAGCGCGCCGTAGGAGCAGTTTCCGATGACGCCGAGGTCGAGGCTCGCCTGCCGGTTTCGCTGCGTCGAAGGCCGGGTCTCGAGGTGGGCGTTCATCGGCGAAACGGACTCCGGGGTCGCGGGCCCCGGCCCGGCTGCAGCAGCCGCACGTTGCGCCTCTTGAACAGAGGGATCAGCGCGAGCCCGGCGATGAAACCGCCGATGTGTGCGCCGAAAGCGACCCCGCCGCCGCCCGGCGGCGTCGCGAGAGAGTTGAAGAGTTGCAGCGCGAACCAGAGTCCCAGAATGATGCCCGCGGGCAGGCGAACGATCTGGGTGAAGATGCCGAGCGGGATGAGCACCAGTACTCGGGCGTGCGGATAGAGCAGCAGGTAGGCGCCGAGCACGCCCGAAATGGCGCCGCTCGCGCCGATCATCGGCACCTGCGACTGCGTGTCCGGCAGCGACTGCGCCAGCACTGCGGCCACCCCGCACAGCAGGTAGAACAGCACGAAGCGGCCGTGGCCCATGCTGTCCTCGACGTTGTCGCCGAAGATCCACAGATAGAGCATGTTGCCGATGAGGTGCATCCACCCGCCGTGCAGGAACATCGACGTGAACACGGTGGCGGCCGGCGGCACCATCGCGAGCTCGGGCGGCAGGCGGGCGCCCTCGAAGAGGACGACCGGGATCACCCCCAGTGCGTACACCGCCACCTGCGCATCGCGCGCCCCGAGCGAGAGCTGCCACAGGAAGGCGAGCACGCACGCGCCGATGAGAGTCCAGCTCACGACGGGAGTGATCGAGGTCGGGTTGTCGTCGCGCAGCGGTATCAAGGGGAGTCCCTCAGCCGGGCACCGTCACGGATCACCGTATTCCTCGGAGGCTGCTCCGCGGCGTCCAGGAGCCGGGATGGATGTGCGCCGGGGCAGAACGCTCCTTCGGGCCGCTCCGCGGCGTGCAGGAGCCGGCGGAGCCACGCGAGCACTTCGGTCACCGAAGCGGCGCGGTAGCGCGCCCGGGTCCGTCCCTTTCCTACCTTGACCGCGAGCCCCGAGAGCTCCGCCACCATCCCGAACCCGTCCTCGTCCGTGAGGTCGTCGCCGGCGAACACCGGCCGGCGGCCAGCGAAGGGCGCCTCGCGCATGAAGTCCCGGATCGCGCTCCCCTTGTCGCCGCCCACCGGCACCGCTTCCGCCATCCGCTTGCCGAAGACGATGCGGAACCCGGCCAGCGCCGGGCTGCCTTCCCGCAGGCGTGCGAGCAGGCGCCGGCACTCCCCCTCGCGCTCGGGAGCGCGCCGGTAGTGGAGGGCGAGCGAGGCCCCCTTGTCCTCGACCAGCAAGCGCGGGTCGTCTTCGATCATCGGCGCGAGCGCCGCGCGCAGGGGGTCGAGGGCGCGGACGAAGACCTCGCCGGGTCCGCAACCGCCGTTCTCTCCGCGGCGCTCGAGCCCGTGCATGCCCGCCGCGGGCAGGCGGGCGGGGGCGAGGAAGGCGTCGAGCTGCGCGATCGAACGGCCGCTCACCAGCGCGAGCGCGCCGTCGAGGGTCCGGTGCAGGGCGCCGAGCGTGGCGGGCAGCCCGGAGTCCACCCGGACTTGGTCCGGGGTCTCCGCGAGCTCCGCCAGGGTCCCGTCGAAATCGAGGAACAGCGCCCAACGCTCGCCCGGGGCCGGGAGCGGCAGGGCGGCGGTGGACCCGATGTCCGGGTCCGTTTCGTCAATCCGCGGGTTCGCCGCCGCCATGGCCAGTCCGGGGGCGCAACGCTGTTCCATCGAGTGCACGAAACGCCGGATCGGCGTCGCCGCGGGCGGCCCTCGCGCTCAGCCCGGATTTCTCACCGAGCTTCGTAGCGAGGGCGTCGCGATGCCGCGGTGGGCGGGCGCACGGACGGAGAGACGCTGAAGGCATAGTGGTGACTATGTCGAAGTGGCTCGAGGGAGTACGCCCGTTCCCCGTGAGTGGATCGGCGCCCGCAGCAGGAGGTCGGTGAGAATTCCGGGTCAGGGGGGGAGGAGGGGCGCTCACGTGCCACGAACGCCCCTTCCCGCGCGCGGCCCGGGCGCTTCAGGCGAACCACCAGCGCTCGGGCAGGCGCAGGCCGTCCATGATCGCGTTGCCGGACACCGGCCCGTGCGCGAGGCGGTCGGAGTGGGCGGTGATGACGGAGGAGAACATCGGAATCACCTGACCGCCTTCGTCCTTTACCAGCCGCTGCATCTCAGCGTACATCGCGGCCCGCTTGCCCTCGTCGAGCTCGGCCCGGGCCGCGACCAGGAGCTCGTTGAAGCGCGCGTGGCTCCAGCGCGCCTCGTTCCAGTCCGCGCCTTCCGCGTACGCGGTGGAGAACATCATGTCCTCGGTGGGACGGCCGTACCAGATGCTGGCGCTCCAGGGCACTTTCATCCAGACCTCGCCCCAGTAGCCGTCGTCGGGGACCCGGACCACTTCGATGTCGATGCCGGCGGCCTTCGCATGTCCGCTGTAGAGCACCCCGGTGTCGATCGCGCCGGTGAACGCGGCGTCGGCCACGTGCAACCGCACCGTGAGCGTGTCGAGGCCGGCCTTCTTCAGGTGGAACCTGACCCGGTCCGGGTCGTAGACGCGCTGCTCGAGCTCCGCGTCGTGGTAGCGGTTGGCGGGGCCGATGGGCTGGTCGTTTCCGACCAGGCCGTGGCCGCGGAGGACCTTCTCCACGATCTCCTCGCGGTCGATGGCGTGCTTGAGTGCGAGGCGTACGTCATTGTCGTCGAAGGGCGCGATGGTGGTGTCCATCGGCAGGTTGTAGTGCTGGGTGCCGATGACCTCCGCGACGGCGATTCCCGGCTCCTTCGCGAGCAGGTGCACGGTCTTCACGTCGGGCTCGTTCATCACATCGATCTGGCCGCTGCGAAGCGCGTTGGTGCGCGCCGGGGTGTCGTTGATTCCCAGGGTCTCGACCTCGTCGAAGTGCCCCCGGCCCTCGTTCCAGTAACTGGGATTGCGCTTGCACAGAATACGGGTGCCCGGATCGTGCTCGACCAGCATGTAGGCACCGGTGCCCACGCCCTTCTCGAACTCCTCGCCTCTCGTTCCGGCGGGGACCATCTGCAGGTGATAGTCGCTGATGATGTACGGAAAGTCGGCGTTGCCCCCCGAGAGCTCGAACACCACCGTCTGCTTGCCGTCGGCGCGCAGGTCGACCACCTGCTCGAGCAGGGTCTTGGCGGCCGAGGTCGAGTCCTCGCCGCGGTGGTAGTTGATCGAGTAGAGCACGTCCTCGGTGTCGAGAGTCTTGCCGTTGTGGAACTCCACGTCCCGGCGGAGGTGGAAGCGCCAGACCTTCGCGTCCGGCGTCGCCTCCCAGCTCTCGGCCAGACTGTTGGTGGGCTTCGACTCGTGGTCGAGCTCGACCAGCGGGTTGCGCAGTTGCTGGGTGGTCACCGCCTCGACCCGGCCGATGGTCTTGGCGGGGTCCAGGTTGTCGCTCGTGCTCGCGTCCACCAGCCCCATGCGCAGCCTTCCCCCCTTCTTCGGCGTCTGCGCGCGGGCCGCCTCGCTCACGAGCGCGGAGGGCAGGACCACTCCGGCCGCGGCAAGGGTGGACACCCGGGCGAGGAGCTCTCGCCGGCTGAGCGCTCCCGCGCCGTGCATGCGATCCAGGCGTTCGATCTCGGTCATTTGATGATCTCCGGATTGGTGTGCTCGATCCGGGCTTGCGTCCCGCCGCCCGAGACCCGGCCCTCTTCGAATCCTCGCATTCCCTTGACGACAGTTCCCTCGTCGAGCCGGCATTCTACCGGCAGCTCCAACCGGAAGGTCAAAGGGCGTCGCTTCGTGCTTCCGCCCGGTCTTCGACGGTTGCAACGATTCGCCGGCATGGATGTCCACCCTGCCGGCAGCTCCGTCGATGGTTGACTTGGTGACCGGTGCGTGATCAACTCGTTCGGTGTCGGGGCGCAATGGACCTTCCGATACTTCGGAAGCAGTCGCGTTCGTTGCGCGGCGCCTGGGCTACCGGCGCAGCACCAAGAGGGGGGAGCCGAGTGATGAACATCGTTACAGCAGCGCTGCGGATCGCCGTGCTTGCGTGCCTTCCGGGGGCGGCCGGCCTCTTCGGAGCCGCATTCGCGGCCGACAAGGTCGTGGGGAAATTCGGGCATACGGGCGCAACGGCCAGCGACTACGGGCAGACCATTCTCGAGTTCGCCGACCGCGTGAACGCAAGAGCGCCGGGTCTGGAGATCCAGGTCTTCGGCGACAGCTCCCTGGGTGGAACCCAGACCCTCATCGAGGGCGTGCAGCTCGGAAACGTTCACCTCGCCAACGCCGGCTACGGTTCCCTTGGCGCATTCGTGAGCGAGCTCGGAGCGATGGAGCTTCCCTTCATCTTCGGACGAGAGCTCGACATCGATCAGATTCGCGGGGTCACCCAGTCGGACCTGTACGAAGAGTGGCAAGGCATGCTGGCCGAGAAGATCGGGGCCCGAGTCGTGGCTCCGGCCTGGTACTACGGACACCGCGATATTCTCGTCAAGAAGCCGGCATCCAGTCCCGGCGATCTCAGGGGAGTCAAGGTAAGGGTCGTACCCGCACCGCTCTACGTCGAGATCATGAAGGGGTTGGGTGCGGTGCCGACGCCGGTCGACTGGCCCGAAGTCTACAACGCCCTGAAGCAGGGGGTCATCGACGGGGTGGACGCCGCTACCGACAGCATTGAATACATGAAGTTCTACGAGGGCGCCACGCACTACCTGGGGACCCATCACATCACCGGGCTCAACGCGATGATCGCCAACCAGAAGTGGTATCAGAGCCTCAGCGATGCAGACCGGCAGGTTCTGGACGAGGAGCTGGTGTGGTTCCAGAAGGAGTTCGTCAGCCGGTTGCAGGGAATCAAGCCGGGCGTCCTGGAGGAGCTCGAGAAACAGGGCGTCACCATCCACGAGATTGATCTGGCCGCGTTCCAACAGGCGATCGCGGATGCGAATGTCGCCCGGAAGGTGGCCGATGCGGGAAGCTGGCGTCCCGACACCCTGGATCGTTTCCGTGCGGTACTGGAAGCGGCGGGCTATCAGCCGAACTTCTGAGGCTGATCCACACCCCTCGGGGCGGCGGCCGGCAGAGGTCGCCGCCCCTCGTCTCACGTTGATTCCTGGTCGACGGATACCGTGTTGCGTCGATTTCTTCTAGCCCGGGCGGCCGACTTCGACGCACTTCTGGCGAGCGCCGCGCTGATCGTCATGACCGCGATCGCGCTGGCCGCGGTCGTGTTCCGCTTCGTGCTCAACGACCCCTTCATCTGGAGCGACGAAGCGGTCAAGCTCGTCTTCGCCTGGTTCTGCTTCGCGGGGATGAGCGTCATCGCGCGGCGCTCGATGCACCTCCGGGTCGACGTCATCGACCACTTCGTCGGTCCGAGGATGAAGACCGGGCTCCGCCTCTTCGCCCACCTCTTCGTCCTGGGCACGGCGGGGCTGCTGTTCGTGACCGGCATTCAGCTCTGCATCACCCAGGCCGGCAACCAGTTCGCCTCCATGCCCATCTCGCGGGCGTGGTCCTTCGCCGCTCTTCCGGTCGGAGCCCTGTTGATGGCCCAACGCGTGCTGGTGCTGGTGCGCGCCGACGTGACGGCGCTCAGGGCGGGCGGGAAGGCGGGGGAGTAGAACGTGCTCGAAGTCTCCTTCGGCGTTCTGGCGATCCTGATCCTGCTCGGCGTTCCCATCGCCTTCGCGTTGATGGCGTCCACGATCATCTTCTTCGTGTCCAACGACCTCTCGCTCGTGGGGTTTGCCCACCGTACCGTGGTCGGGTCCGAGAACTTCGTCCTGACCGCGGTGCCGTTCTTCGTGTTCGCCGCGGTCATCATGAACTCCGGCGGATTGACGCGGCGGATCATCGCGTTCGCGGACTCGCTGATCGGACACTGGCCGGGTAGTCTGGCGCAGGTCAACATCGGCGCCAGCATGATCAACAGCGGCATCACCGGTTCGTCGCTCGCCGATGCGGCCGGCGTCGGGAGCATCGTGATCCCGGAGATGGTCAAGAAGGGCTACAGCCGCCCCTTCGCCGCCGTCATCACCGCGGCGTCCGCCACCATCGGACCGGTCGTGCCGCCCAGCATCGCGTTCGTGATCTATGGAAGCATCGCCGGCGTATCGATCGGCAGCCTGTTCCTGGCCGGGGCGCTTCCCGGGCTTCTCGTCGGAGTCGCCCTCATGGTCGCGACGAGGTTCATCGCGGTTCGGCGAAGCTACGAGCGGGGTCCGAAACCATCGCTTCGAGCGATTCTGACGGGCTTCGGGGACGCGGTCTTCGCGCTCGGGATGCCCCTGCTCATCCTCGGTGGGATCGGTTTCGGAGTGTTCACGCCCACGGAGGCGGCGGCGGTGGCCTGCGGCTATGCATTCGTCGTCAGCGTCGGGATCTTTCGCGAGTTCAGGCTGCGCGACATTCCCAAGGTGTGCGAGGACACGATCATCTACTCCACGCCGCCCCTGCTGATCATCATCGCCATGTCGGCATTCTCGGTCATGCTGGCGTGGCAGCAGGTTCCGCAGCAGTTGACGGAGTTCGTGCTGGCGCTGTCCAGCGATCCCATCGTCATCCTCTTCTGCGTTCTCGCCACGTTTCTGGTGCTCGGCTTCCTTACCGACGGCTTTCCCATTTTCTTTCTGGTGACGCCCATGCTGATGCCGGTGGCGATGCAGTCCAGCATCGACCTCGTCCACCTGGGGGTCCTCATCACCATGACCGTGCTGCTCGGAAACCTGACGCCGCCCTTCGGACTGCTCATGTTCCTGTCGTCCAACATCGCACGCTGCAGCATCGTGGAGTTCGCGCGCGAAGCCTGGCCCTACATCCTCGCCATGGCGGTGGTCATCGTGGTGCTGGCACTGTTCCCGGGGATCGTCCTCTGGCTGCCGGAGCTCATCATGGGGTACTCGGGATGAGCTCCGGCCTTCTCCACTTCGCCGTGGCATGCGCAAGTCGCGCAACACCATGATCCCCGGGTGACCGGGCGAAGCACACAGTCGGCGCGGGTCGGCGTCGAGATCGGGGGTACCTTCACCGACCTGGTCGCGATCGGCGCGGACGGCGCGATCTCGACCTGCAAGGTCCTGTCCGAGCCGTCCTCGCCGGCCGACGGCGCGTTCGCGGCGCTCGACGAGTGGGGCGAGCCGCTCGATGGAGTGGAGGTGCTGGTTCACGGTTCCACCATCGCCACCAATACCGTCCTCGAACGGAGCGGCGCGACGACCGCGCTGGTCGTGACGAAGGGGTTCCGGGATGTGCTGGAGATCCAGCGGCACGAACGAACCCGCGTCTACGACCTCTACTACCGGAAGGCGCTCCCCATCGTCCCGCGCTACCTCGTCCTGGAGGCGGACGAGCGCATCGCGGCCGACGGCTCCGTCGTCCGCCCGCTCGAGGACGTCGACGGGCTCCTGAACGACCTTTCGAGGCTGGCCGAGGAGGAGAACGTCGAATCCCTGAGCGTGGTGCTGCTGAACTCGTACCGGAACGCGGCGCACGAGGAAGCGCTCGGGAGCGCCATCCGGGCCAGCTTCCCGCACCTCCCGGTGACCCTGTCGATGGAGGTCCTGCCGCAGTTCCGGGAGTACGAGCGGGCCAGCACCACGGTCATGAGCGCCTACCTGAAACCCGTCATCCAGCGCTACATGGACACCCTGGAGCAGGGGCTCTCCGGGCGGGCATTCGGCGGGGACCTGCACATCATGCAGAGCAACGGCGGCATCTTTCCCGTGGCCGCGGCGCAGCGCCAGGCGGTCAACGTCATCCTGTCCGGGCCGGCCGCCGGGGTCGTCGGCGCGACCCGCGCCGGCGCCGCCGCCGGGCACGGCAACCTCATCACCCTGGACATGGGCGGGACGAGCACCGACGTCTGTCTCGTCCACGAGGGCGAGCCCCGGGTCACGGCCGACAACCGGATCGACGGGCTTCCCATCGTGGTGCCGATGGTGGAGATCATCACGGTGGGGGCGGGCGGCGGCTCCATCGCATACCGGGACCCCGGAGGCATGCTCAAGGTGGGGCCGGCGAGCGCGGGCGCCGACCCCGGACCGAGCTGCTACGGCCGGGGAGGGGATCGGCCCACGGTGACCGACGCCAACGTCCTCTGCGGACTCATCCGTCCCGCGCAGTTCTTCGGCGGCAACCTGCCGCTGCGTGCGGACCTCGCATCGGCCGCGCTGTCGGACCTCGCGGACGAGCTGGACATGGACACCATCGCGCTCGCCGAAGGGATCATCCGGGTCGCGAATTCCAACATGATGGATGCGATCCGCCTCGCGTCGCTCGAACGAGGCCATGACCCGAGGGACTACGCCCTCGTCGCCTTCGGAGGCGCCGGCGCCCTGCATGCGTGCAGCCTCGCCGAGGACCTCGAGATCGGCACCGTGCTCGTGCCCCGGAACCCCGGACTCCTGAGTGCCTGGGGGCTGCTCGTATCGGACTTCCGCCGCGAGCTCGTGCGCACCGAATTGACGAGGCACGCGGAGGTCGACGCCGCTCGCGTGCTGGCGGTGTTCGCGGACCTCGAGGACCGGGGCCGGCGGGAGTTCGAGCGATACCGCGTGTCGCGATGCGGTATCGTCGTGACCCCCTCGGTCGATCTCCGCTACCTGGGGCAGGAGCTGGCCCTCAACATCGCCGTCGATCGCGCGCGCGTCCCTGCGGAGCGACTGGACCCCGCGGTCGCGGCGTTCCACGAGGCCTACGATCGAAGGTGCGGCCACTGCTTTCCCGATGCCGAGGTCGAGCTCGTGAACTATCGCCTGAGCGTGACCGTCCCCAACGAGGCGCCGCCGCTCCGGGCCGGCGAGGCCAGCGGAGCGCCGGACGGGGAGGCGGGCGAGGTGTACACCGGGGGCCGCTGGGTCGAATGCACCTTTTTCGATCGGCGGCGGCTTCCGGCGGCGTTCTCCGAGAGCGGACCGATGGTGGTGGAGGAGGCGACGGCGACGACGTTCGTAGCGCCGGGCTGGAGGGCCACGGTGGACAGCCCGGGCAATCTCGTGCTCACCTGTAGCTGAGACCCGCACCCGGGAAGGAGCTTCCGCACTTGGATCCGGTTCGCCTCAATCTCGTCACCCGGGCCCTGGAGAGCATTCCGGCCGAGATGAGCATCAACATGCTCAAGGCCGCCTACTCCAGCATCGTCCGGGAAGCGAAGGACTTCGCGACCAACCTCTTCGATCGCGATGGCAGGTCCGTCACCCAGTCGGAGCAGATCCCGATCCTGGTGGCGGCGCTCGGCACCGCGCTGCGCTTCGTGATCGAGAAGCACCCCCTGCCCACCTGGAAGCCCGGCGAGCTGGTGATCACCAACGATCCGTACCACGGCGGGCAGCACCTCAACGACATCGCGCTCTTCATGCCGATATTCGTGGACGGCGAGCGGGTCGGCATCGCGGGCGCCATCGCGCATCACCTCGACCTGGGCGGCATCACCGCCGGCATCATCGGCAGCGCGACCGAGATCTTTCACGACGGCATGCTGTTCCCGCGCATCAAGTTCGCCATGCGCGACGGCAGGCTCGACCCCGTGCTGGAGGAGATGATCCGCGCCAACACGAGGGTGCCGGACGAGACGGTGGGCGACCTGCACGCCCAGATCGTCGCGCTGCGCACCGCCCGGGCGCGTCTCGGCACGATTCTCGGCAAGTTCGGCAAGCAGGATGTCCTCGAGGTCATGGACCGGCGCCAGGACTATGCGGAGGCGCTGACCCGGCAGGAGATCGGGAGCTTCCCTGACGGCGAGGCGGTGGGCGAGGCGCTCGTGGACGACGACAGCCAGGGCAACGGTCCCTTCGTCGTGCGCGCGAGGGTCGCCATACGAGGTACGGAGCTCGGCGTGGACTTCTCCGGCACCGACGCGCAGGCGCGGGGGACGATCAACTGCCCCTTCGCCTCGACCCTGGCCGCGACCTATACGGCCATCCGTCAGGTCGTGAACACGCGGGTGACGGTGCCCGCGAACGACGGCTCGACGCGCCCGATCACGGTCACCGCTCCCCTCGGCTCCTTGGTCAACCCCCTGCCTCCGGCCAGCGTCCATGCGCGCTTCATCACCGCCTATCGCTGCTACGAGGCGGTGATGGACGCGCTCGCCAAGGTCATGCCGGAGCGAACGAGCGCGGTCGGTTTCAACTCCACGTACTGCTTCGCGTTCGCGGTCCCGCGGGCGGGCGACTACCGCATCATGTCGGAGACGACGGCCGGCGGCTGGGGCGCGGGCCCGCACAGCGACGGCGCCGACGCGCTCCCGCTGCCCCTGTCCAATTGCTCCAACGTGCCGGCCGAGTGGGTGGAGCACCAGTTCCCCTACCTGCGCGTCAACCGCTACGAGGTCGTGCCGGACTCCTGCGGGCACGGCCGCCAGCGCGGCGGACTGGGGGAGTTGAAGGAGTACGAGATCCTCGAAGACGATGTCGAATTCTCGGGCATGTGCGACCGCTTCCGGTATCCCGCCCAGGGGATCCACGGCGGGACGGAGGGAGCGAGGGCCGCGGTGACCATCCTGCGCGGCGGCGAGGTCCTGTCCCTGCCGTCGAAGGGCGCCGCCCGCCTGCGCCGGCACGACCGAGTGCAGTTCGTCACCGGCGGGGGAGGCGGCTACGGTCCGCCCGCCGAGCGCACCCGGGAGTCCGTCGAGAGCGACGTGAAGGCGGGCTACATCTCCGAGGAGGTCGCGCGGCGGGTGTACGCGATCGAACCCGGCCCCTGAGCGCGGGCGGCGCGGTGACCACTCTGCTCGTCGGGTATCCGCCGGAGGGTGCGCTCGAGCGCCTCCCCGAGCAATTCCCCGCGGTGGAGTTTCGATTCGCCGTGGAAGTCGGGGAGCAGCGCCGGCTCCTCGCCCGCAGCGAAGGCTTCGTCTGCCCCGGACGCGCGTTCTCGGGCCCCATTGCCGAGGCGTGCGCACGCTCGCCGTCGCTGCGCTGGCTCCAGATGTGCAGCGCCGGTGTCGACCATGTGCTCGAGTCGGACCTGCCGGGTCACATCCGGATCTGTCGGGGCGGAGGTCTGTGGAACAGGCCGGTGGCGGAGCACGCGCTCGCCATGATGCTCGCCCTGGCGCGTCGCCTTCCCGAGGCCGAGCGTGATCGAAGTCGCCGGCGCTGGGACTTCTCCGCGATGGTGTCTCGCATCGACACTCTGGAAGGGAAGCGGCTTCTGGTACTGGGTTGCGGGGAAGTCGGCTTCGCGCTCGCCCGGCTCGCCCGCGCGTTCGACATGTGCGTGACCGGCATCGGCCGGCACCCGAGGGTGGAGGAGGGCATTCGGGTGCACGGCGGGGCGGACCTGGACCGACTGCTGCCGCAGGCGGACGTCCTCGCGATTGCGCTCCCGGGCGGAGCCGGGACCCATCACATGGTGGGAGCGAGGCAGCTCGCCCTCCTGCCCGCCGCGGCGCTGTTGATCAACGTGGGCCGAGGCAGCGTGGTGGATTCGAAGGCCCTCGTCGAGGCCCTGCAGAGCGGTCGTCTCGGGGGCGCCGGCCTCGACGTGAGCGACCCCGAGCCGTGTCCGCGGGACAGTCCGCTGTGGACCTGCCCCAACGTCATCATCACGCCCCACGTGGCGGGCGAGACCCCGAGGTGGCCGGACCGGGTCGCGCACCTGGTCGAGCGGAACCTGCGGCGCTTCCTGGCCGGCGCTCCGCTGGTGTACGAGCTCCATCGGGGGTCGGACCGGCAATGAAGGACGCGCGTTCGGCCTGGAACGACTGGCGTGCGTATCCGCCCCGCCCCGCCTGGGTCGAGGTCGACACCACCGCGATCGAGGAGAACACGCGGAGAGTGTGCCACTTGGCGCGGCCGGCCCTGGTCATGGGCGTGGTGAAGGCCGACGGCTTCGGCCACGGCCTGATCGAGGCGGCACGGGCGGTGCTGGCGGGCGGCGCCACCCACCTGGGGGTCGCCGTCCCCGAGGAAGGCATCGCGCTGCGCCGCGCCGGCATCCCGGCACCGGTGCTCGTCATGGGGACGATTCCGCCGCGGCTCGCACGGATCGTCGTGGAGCACGACCTGGCCGTCGCCCTGTGCACCTGGCAGGTGGCGGAAGCGCTGAACCGGGCGGCCGAGGGGCTGGGCCGCCCGGCTCGGGCGCACGTCAAGGTCGACACCGGGGTTCATCGAATCGGCCTGTCGCCCGGTGATGTCGTCTCGTTCATGGAGGCGCTCCGCACCCGGCCCCGCCTGGAGGTCGAAGGGATCTTCTCGGTCCTCGTCGACGACGTCAGCACGACGCCGTTCGCCCGCGGCCAGTACGAGACCTTCACCGGGCTGCTGGGCGCGCTGGCGCGTGCGGGGCTGCGCCCCCCGCTCGCCCATCTGAGCAACAGCGTGCCGCTCGTGCCGCATCGCGACATGGTGCTGGACATGGTGCGGGCGGCCCGGCTCCTGTTCGGAGTGACGCCGTGGCAGCCCGGACTGGCCGCCGACCTGGACCTGCGGCCTGCGCTCTCGATCCGCTGCGAGGTGGTGTTCGTGAAGTGGGTTCGGGAAGGAGACAGCATCGGGTTCGACCACACGAACACGGCCGCGCGCGACACCCGGGTCGCCACGCTGCCGGTCGGGTTCGCCGACGTGGGGCGACTCCTGCACGGCCGGAACGGCTTCGTCCTGCTGCACGGGCAGCCCGCCCCGATTCTCGAGGTCGCCTCGGACCAGACCCTCGTGGACGTCACCGGCGTTCGGGACATCGAGATCGGCGATGTCGCGATGCTGCTGGGCGAGCAGGACGGTGTGCGGATCACCGTGCCGGAGGTCATGGCACGAACCGGGCTCAGCGGGGGCACGCTGTGCACCGGCATCACCCGCCGCCTTGCCAAGGTGTATCTGCGCGACGCTCGGCCGTACCGTCTCCAGGGCTACCTGGACAGCAACCCCTGACCGTCGCCGAAGCAGCGCAGCGCGTCGATGGAGGAGCGCATGCCATGCGCATCACCGGAGTCAAGGCCCACCTGCTCACCTACCCGCTGAAGGAGCCCTTCGAGATGCGCTTCGCTCTCGGCAAGCGGACGGTGTTCAAGCGCGACGCGATGCTCATCGAGGTCGGAACCGACGAGGGCATCACCGGCTGGGGCTCCGGCGACCCGGGCGACATGGGCAATCGGAGCTGGACGCCGAGCACCGTGGCCGACCGGATCGGCGAGGGCATCGGCGGCCTGCTGGCCGGCGAGGATCCGCTGGCCATCGACGCGCTCTGGAACCGGGTCCGATCGGAGAGCGGGCTCGACCCGGTCCTCCTGACGCAGCTCTTCGGCGGTGTCGACATGGCGCTCTGGGACATCGCCGGCAAGGCGGCGGGCCGCCCCGTGTGCGACCTCCTCGGCCGGCAGAGGGGCAGAATCAGGGCTTACGCGAGCGCGGGCATGTACATGCCGCCGGAGGGCTACGTCGCGGAGGCGCGCGAGCTGGCCGCGGCGGGGTTCACGGCAT
>CAYFYD010000009.1:7232-21252 GCA_964347195.1 uncultured Ectothiorhodospiraceae bacterium | reverse complement strand
GCTCGAGCGCGAGCTCGACACCCCGGCGCGCATCTACTACAAGTACGAGGGCGGGAGTCCGGTCGGCAGCCACAAGCCGAACACCGCGGTCGCCCAAGCCTTCTACAACAAGGAGGCAGGGATCTCGCGCATCGCCACCGCGACCGGCGCCGGCCAGTGGGGCTCGGCGCTCGCCTACGCGGGGGCGCTCTTCGGACTCGAGATCAAGGTGTACATGGTCAGGGTCAGCTTCGACCAGAAGCCCTACCGCAAGGCGATGATGGAGACCTACGGGGCCGAGTGCGTGGCGAGCCCGAGCGATCACACCCACGCGGGGCGCGCGATCCTCGCCGCCAACCCCGCCAGCACCGGCAGTCTCGGCATCGCGATCAGCGAGGCGGTGGAGGACGCCGCCCAGCGCGGGGACACGAGCTACGCGCTCGGCAGCGTGCTGAACCACGTGCTGATGCACCAGACCGTCATCGGACAGGAGGCGCAGGCGCAGCTCGCGATGGCCGACGACCGGCCGGACATCGTGGTGGGCTGCACCGGCGGGGGCAGCAACTTCGCCGGCATCGCCTTCCCCTTCATCGGAGAGAAGCTGCGCGACGGCGGCGACCTCGACGTCGTCGCGGTGGAGCCTGCCGCCTGCCCCAGCCTGACCCGGGGCAGGTTCGCCTACGACTTCGGCGACACCGGCAAGCTCACCCCCCTGGTCAAGATGCACACCCTCGGCTCCGGCTTCGTGCCCTCCGGATTCCACGCGGGGGGCCTGCGCTACCACGGCATGGCGCCGCTCGTCAGCCACGCCCAGGACCTCGGGCTCATCCGCTCGGTGGCGCACACCCAGACCGCGTGCTTCGAGGCGGGGGTGCGTTTCGCGCGCACCGAGGGCATCGTGCCGGCCCCGGAGGCGGCCCATGCGGTCAAGGCGGTGGTCGACGAGGCCCTGCGCTGCAAGGAAGAGGGGGTGTCCCGTACCATCCTCTTCAACCTCTGCGGTCACGGCCACTTCGACATGCAGGCGTACACCGACTACTTCGCGGGCGCGCTTCAGGACCAGCCCTACGACGAGCAGGAGCTCGCCATGGCGCTCGCGGGCCTGCCCTCGGTGCCGGCGGCGGCCTGAGCGCCCCGGCGCGGCGTCCGTGATCGGTCAGCGACTCTTGCGTCCCGGAGACTCGATGGATTCCCGCTTCCCGAACATGATCGGGGAGCGAGGATCCATGTGCACCAGACGAACACGGATGCCCGGTGCGGGGAGGGAGCGGGCATGACCGGGGCGCTTCGGACCCGTGAGCCGAGAGGGCATGCGATCCGTCCCCGCCGGGGCGCGCTCTCGAGGCCGAAGACCGCCTCGCGCCCTTTCGATGCGGAGTAGGAAGGCAGCTCGGCATTCGCCGTCGCGAGCCCTGGCGGTTCTGGTCGCGTTCTGCCTCTGCGCCGCCTCGGCCCGTGCCCAGAGCGCCGATGAGGGCGGCGCGTCCTTCGCGGGATCGCTGCTCACACCTTCCCGCGCCGCCGAGGCGCTCGGGAACGCGTCGCTCGATCGGGAGTTCTACGGCCGGGAGGCGAAGGACTGGGGGGTCGAAGCGACCATCGATTTCCGCACCGGGAAGCTGCACGCCCCCACTCCGATCCACCACGCCCGGGCCGCCACCGTCACCACCCGGGAGCTTCTCCGGCTGGTGCGGAGCCCCGAGCCGCCCCTGCTCATCGACGTGCTCTCCCAAGCGAGCCACCGGACGGTGGCGGGCGCGTGGTGGCTGCGGGGGGCGGGATTCTCGACCACGAGCAACGACCGGCTGGCGATGAAGCTCGAGGAGCTGACCCTCGGCAACCGCGCCCGCGCGATGGTGTTCTTCTGCCAGGGCGCGGAGTGCTGGGCCTCGTACAACGCGGCGCTGCGGGCGAGCCTGATCGGATACGAGAAGGTCTACTGGTACCGCGGGGGTCTCGAGGCGTGGAAGGACGCAGGGCTCCCCACCCAGTGGTCCATCGAGAGCGGCTGGTAGGGCCCGGATCGGAGCTCGGCGGGCCCTCTCCCGTGCGGGCTGCACGATCCACCCGGACTCCCGATACACGAGGGCGTTACCCCCCCCCGCACGCGGGTCGCGCGACGCACGTCCGGGAGCGCAGGGAGCGGGTCCGGCGTTGCCCTCCCGCACGCGGGTCGTGCCTCGACTTTCGCAGGTGCCCATGCCCGCGCGACGCCGGCCCTCCCGCGCGCGGGTCGTGCTTCAGCCCCTTCCCGTCTTCTTCTTCCTCGTCGCCTTGGCGCCGGTCTTCCCCGCCGACCCGATGCCGCTCTTCTTCCGGGAGGCCGCAGCGGCTTTCCGGCGCCGGCGGGGGGCCGTTGCCGCCGCGGCCCGGGTCGGCGCGGGCGTCGCCCCCGGCGCCGAGATGTCGGGGACCTGCATCGTGACCCCGTCGAGCGACACCGGCCGGTAGGCGGCCCGGTCGTACTCGGGGGTGAGGGGGAAGGGCCGGCAGCAGTCGAAGCCCACCTTGGTGCCGAGGTAGTCGGGGAAGCTCGGGTTGAGGCCGTGCCCGAAGACGTTCTCGACGGTGAGGATCCCCCGCTTCGGGTCGAGCCGGGTGGTCATGGCCCACTCGACGTCGCTCGGACTGCGGATGTCGACGTCGCTGTCGACCACCGTGACCATCTTGAGGGGCGGGAAGGCCGCGAACGCGGCCATGATCGCCTGCTTCGACCAGCCCGCGCGCTGCTGCGCGATCTGCACGATCGCGTGATAGAAACCGCAGCCGCCGTGGCTGAAGTACACGTCCTCGACCCCCGGCACCTGGCGCTTCAGCAGCGCGAGCACGTTGGCTTCGCCGAGCAGGCCGACCGAGTTCCACACCTCCACGCCGGAGAGGATGGTCTGGAAGACCGCGTTCGGACGACGGTGGATCTCACGCACGTGCACCACCGGGCGGGGGGCGACCCTGGCGTAGTAGCCGGTCACCTCCGCGAAGGGGCCCTCGTCGGCGACCTCGCCGGGAACGATCTCGCACTCGAGCGCGTACATCGCGTTGGCGACGATGTGCACGGGCAGGGTGCGTCCCGCGACCAGCTCGAGGGGCGCTTCGTGGAACACGCTCGCGATACCGAGCTCGTCGGTATCGGCGGGGGCGGCTTCGGCCGGGGTCGCCGCCGCGAAGTGCAGGCCCGGTCCCACCCCGCAGTTGATGGAGAAGCTCAAGTTCTCGCCGCGTGCCCTTGCCTTGTCGAGGTAGAGCCCGAGGTGGCGGCCGGCGTCGATGTTGATGTGCATCCGGTCCTTGCCGGTCACCATGAAGCGCTGGATGGACGCGTTGCGTACTCCGGTCTCGGGGTCGCGGGCGATGACCACCCCGGCGTCGAAGTAGGGCCCTCCGTCCTTCTCCGCGTGCACCGGGACGGGTAGCCGGGAGAGGTCCACCTCGCCGCGGTTGCCGTCGAGGACCGGACCGTGCTCGACCATGACCGGATCGACCGGCGTCTGCTGCCAGGACCGGATGCATCCGGAGACGTATTCGGGCAGGGCGCGTTCCTCGCGGCGCATGAGGCTCCCGAGCAGCTCCCGGGACCAGTAGAGCCCGGTGAGCACCGGCGCGTCGTGGCCCTTCACGTTCTCGAAGAGCACCGCGCGGGGTCCGCCTTCCAGGCGGGCCGCGATGCCTGCGAGCTCGAGCTCCGGGTCGACCTCCGAGCTGACGCGGACGAGGCGGCCCATCGCGTCGAGGTCCTCGATGATCGTCTGGAGATCGCTCAGGTGGTTGGATCCCGCCATGCCTTTCTCCCTTCCCTCTAGCCCCGGAGCTTGAAGCGCTGGATCTTCCCGGTAGCGGTCTTGGGAAGGCTTTCGGCGAGCTCGATCCAGCGCGGGTACTTGAAGGGAGCGAGGCGGCCCTTGACGAAACCCTTGAGCTCGCCGGCGAGCGACTCGCCCGCCTCGACGCCTTCCCGGGCCACGATGAAGGCCTTGGGCTTCACCAGGCCCTGCTCGTCGTCCCGGCCTACCACCGCGGCCTCGAGCACCCCGGGATGCGCGAGCAGCGCGGACTCCACCTCGAAGGGCGACACCCACTGTCCGCCGACCTTGAGCATGTCGTCGGTGCGCCCGCAGTAGTGGTAGTAGCCCTCGGTGTCCACCCGGTACTTGTCCCCGGTGCGGGTCCAGGGCCCGTGAAAAGTGGACCGCGACTTGTCGCGCTGGCTCCAGTACCCGATTGCGGAGGAGTCGCCGCTCACCCACAGCTCCCCCAGCTCGCCCGCCGCCGCCGGCTCGCCGTTCTCGGCGACGACCCGGAGCTCGTAGCCCGGCACCGCCTTCCCCGAGCTGCCGTAGCGCACGTCGCCCTCCCGGTTGGAGAGGAATATGTGGAGCATCTCGGTCGAGCCGAGCCCGTCGAGCACGGGGGAGCCGAAGCGCTCCTCGAACGCCATGCCGATCTCGGCCGGCAGCGCCTCACCGGCCGAGACCGCGAGACGCAGTGCCGGCGACCCGTTCTTCCGGCTCTTCGAGGGATCCGCCAGCAGCGCGCCGTAGAGCGTCGGCACGCCGTAGAAGATGGTGGGCCGGTGGGTGCGCAGCAGCGCCATCACCGCGTCCGGGGTGGGGCGCCCCGCGAGCGCCACGGTGGTGGCGCCGACGTGGAAGGGAAAGGTCATTGCATTGCCGAGGCCGTAGGCGAAGAAGAGCTTGGCGGCGGAGTAGACGACATCGTCCTCGCGGATCCCGAGCGTCGCCACCCCGTAGTGCTCGGCGGTCGCGATCAGGTGGCGGTGCAGGTGCATCGAGCCTTTCGGAGTGCCGGTGGAGCCCGAGGTGTAGAGCCAGAATGCCACGTCGTCGCAGGTAGTGGGCGCCGCGTCGAGCGAGTCGGATGCCGCCGCCATCAACTCCTCGAGGCACGGGTGGCCGTGCGCGTCGCCTCCGGCGACCACCACCTGTTCGACGTGAGGCTGGTCTGCGAGCGCCGGTGCGAAGCGCTCGAGCAGCGCCTCGCTCACGACCGCGATGCGCGCCCGCGAATCGCGCAGCAGGTATGCGTAGTCGCCGGTGGTCAGCAGGGTGTTGACCGGGACCGGCACGCAGCCGGCCTTGATCGCTCCCCAGAACACGGCCGGGAAGTCGATGTCGTCGACCATGCACATCAGCACCCGGGTCTCCATCCCCGCGCCGAGTGCGCGCAGCGCGTTGCCCGCCCGGTTCACGCGCTCCGCCAGCTCGCGATAAGTGTAGCGGCCGGACTCGTCGATGAACGCGACCTTCTCGCCTCGCCCCCTGGCGAGGTTGGCGTCGATGAACTCGAGCGCGGCGTTGTACTCGCGCGGAAACTCGATCGCGGTCGGGGTGGCGGAGCGGTCCACCCGGGCGAGTCGGGTCATGAGATCAGGGTCCTGGCGGTCTTCCACACGTCGAGAAAATGGCCCGAGTCGTTCTGATGATTTTCCATGGCCGGATGCCGCGACCGCCAGATTACCCGGGGCCGGGCACTCCTTCAGTCGAGCCGGACATACTCGAAGTCGACGGGCTGATGGTGAATGCCCCGGGAGGGCGGGGCGATCCAGTTCGCGAACTTCCCGGGCTCGGTGACCGCGCGCGGCATGAGGGAGCGGACATAGGCCCGGTCGGCCTCGCTCGGCAGCCACTCGTGCTTCCGGTGCCGCCATGCGTCCGCGTCCAGGACGGCGCCCTGCGGGGTCATGTCGAGGTCGCGGAAGAGCCCCACCCGCCGGTTGAACGCGACGTGCGGGAGCGCGATCTCGAAGTCGACCTCCAGGTTCCGGATCACTCGGTTGAGGCGCGCGACGCCGCGCTCCACGTCGGCGATGAACGCGTCGCGCAGGCGCTCGTTGAGCGCGTTGAGGGCGGGCACGAAGACCTCCCGGAACCTGCCGTCCTCGAAGCGCAGGGCCGGCCAGGTGTCCCCATGGAGGCGGTGGTCGTCGTCGATGCCGGCTTCGTGGAAGCGGCCCTTGAGACCGCTCGTGTAGCTCGCCGCCGCGTTGGTGGAGAGCTCGGCCCCGAAGAGGTCCAGGGTCACGCTGAAGTGGAAGTTGAGGTACTTCTGGAAGGTCGGCAGGTCGATGACCCCGAAGCGGCGCACGTCGTCGGTGTCGCGTTCGCGCATGATCCCGGCGGTGCGCTGCACCACGCGGGCGAGCCCGGTGATACCGACGAACATGTGGTGCGCCTCCTCGGTGAGCATGAAGCGGCAAGTGCGCGCGAGGGGGTCGAAGGCCGACTCCGCGAGCGCGTGGAGCTGGAACTTGCCGTCCCGGTCCGTGAGGAACGTGAACATGAACAGGGCCAGCCAGTCCGGGGTGCGCTCGTTGAAGGCGCCGAGGATGCGCGGGCGGTCCGCGTCGCCGGAACGCCGTTCGAGCAGCGCCTGCGCCTCCTCGCGCCCGTCACGGCCGAAGTGGGCGTGCAGCAGGTACACCATCGCCCAGAGGTGCCGGCCCTCCTCGACGTTGATCTGGAAGAGGTTGCGCAGGTCGTAGCTCGAGGGACAGGTGCGCCCGAGGTGGCGTTGCTGCTCGACCGAGGCCGGCTCGGTGTCGCCCTGGATCACGATGAGGCGCCGCAGCGCGGCGCGGCAGTCGCCGGGCACCCGGTGCCAGACCGGCTCCCCGCGGTGTTCCCCGAACGCGATCCTCCGGTCCGGGTCCGCATCGGCGAGAAAGATTCCCCAGCGGTAGTCCGGCATGCGGGTGTAGGCGAAGTTCGCCCAGCCCTCGCGGTCGACGGAGGTCGCGGTGCGCAGATACACCTCGGGGGCGTCGCCGTCCACCGGGCCCATCTCCCGCCACCAGTCGAGGAAAGCGGGCTGCCACTGCTCGAGTGCGCGCCGCAGACGGCGCTCGGAAGCGAGGTCCACGTTGTTGGGGATGCGCTCGTTCAGGTCGACGGTGGACATTGGATACCGGTATCTCCGCCACGCCGCTCGCGCACGCCGGCCGGGGTTACTGGCCCGACTTCATGCGATCAATGGCACCGGACCCTGCCGTGCCGATGCCGCTCAGCTCTGTCGCCAAGGCAACATTGCTCCTTCTGGTGATTCCCGGAATGAGGAAGAGATCGACAATCACCCAAATCACGGATATCCAGATAGTGAAGAGTCCGACATAAGCGAGCATGAGCAGTATCGACACAACTGTGATTGCCAGAAGCGCCGCTCCCGATCCGGACTGACCCAGGTAGAATCTGTGCGCGCCGAGCATGCCGAGAAAGAACCAGAGGACATAGGCGACTACGGCCGACTTCTTGTTGGCGTCGTACTGCATGAGCCGGGCGGTATCGGACATGGCGAACTCCCGCTTCTTGGGGCACCAACAGTATAGAGAACGCGATGAGGCTTCTCGATGTCTCCGCGGCTTCGCTGTGCCCCGCTCCATCCGACACTCTCAGACGCGCCCCCGGTCGAAGTCCGCACGCGCGCCGGTGCCGTAGCGGGTCAGTGCGCCGCGCGCTCCCACCGCGTTCGGGCGCTGGAAGATCCAGTTCTGCCAAGCGCTCAGGCGGCCGAAGATGCGCGACTCCATGGTCTCCGGCCCGGGACAGCGAAGACTCGCCTCCATGCCGGTGAGGGCGTCGGGGGAGAAGCTCGCGCGCTCCTCGATCGCGATGCGCACCTCGTCCTCCCAGTCGATGTCGTCGGGGATTAAGGTGACGAGGCGCTGCGCTTCCGCCTCCTCCGCTTCGAGGTCGCGGCCGATCCGGAGGCGCGCTCGACCGAGCGCCTCCTCGTCGTCGAGGCAGCGCGAGGCGAGGCGGGAGAGCCCGTTGAGACCGGGGAAGCACTCGAAGTTGGAATCGCCGAGGCGCAGCCGCGCCGGCGCGGCGGCACCTTCCTCGGCTCCGTTGCGCATGTAGCTGCGGTCCGCGGCGAGCACCGTTTCGAGGAGGAAGCCGGCGAAGCAGCTCTCGGGCTCCACGAGCGCGATGAGGCTGCGGGAAGTGAGCTCCATCCGCTTCAGCAGGCGACGCCAGCAGAGCAGGACCTCCCGGGCGAGCCAGTGGTCGCGGTGCGTGAAGAGGAAGCGGTCGTGCGCGGCGACGGTGTCGAGCCCGCCGCGGCTCGAGACCACCAGGGTGCCGATCTCCGCCTCGTTGTGGCGCAGATGCAGGACGAGGTCGTCGAGCTCGCGGGCGAGCGCGAGGGGCCAGAACGCATCGCCCGCCGGGACGAGCGCCTCGACGCCGGCGGGCGGCGGACGCGCCGGGCCGTGGAGCAGGATCCGGCACGCGCGGACCTCCGGCTGCACCTGCGCCTCGACGTGCGGGTACGTGATATGCGCGCCCTCGATCCGGCGCTCGATCGGACCGAGGCGGATCCCGGGCGCGTCGGGCGGCCGGTCGCTCGTCGCCGCGAGGGCCGTGGCGCGGTGTTCCACCGCGGCCTCGAAGCGCGACGCCGGCGCGGTCTCGTCTACCAGCCCCCATGCGAGCGCGCGTGCGCCCCGCACCCCTTCCTCCGTGGTCGAGAAGAAGTCGGCGCGGTCCCGGCGTACCTTGCGCTTGTCGACGAGCCGCACCAGGCCGCCGGTCCCCGGCAGGACGCCGAGCGCGGGCACCTCGGGCAGGGACACCGCGCTCGCCGCGTCGTCCACGAGCAGGATCCAGTCCGTGGCGAGCGCGAGCTCGTAGCCGCCCCCCGCCGCGCTGCCCTGGACCGCGCACAGGTAGCGCTGCCCCGAGTGTGCGCTCGCGTCCTCGATCGCGCAGCGGGTCTCGTTGGTGAACTTGCAGAAGGCGACCTTGTCGGCGTGGGACGCCGCGCCCAGCATGCGGATGTTGGCTCCCGCGCAGAACACGCGCTCCTTCGCGGAGCGGATGACCACCGTCGCCACCTCGGGGTGCTCGAAGCGCAGCCTCTGCACCGCATCGGCGAGCTCGATATCGACCCCGAGATCGTAGGAGTTGCGCTTGAGCGGGTATCCCGGGGCGAGGCCGCCCGCCTCGTCGACGTCGAGGAGCAGGGTGGCGATGCGCCCCTCGATGCGCAGGCGCCAGTGGCGGTAGCGCTCGGGATGGGTGCGGACGTCTATCATCGCCCGGAATATAGCGCGCCCGCCCCGGCCCGCGGATGATCTCCTCGATCCGGCTCGGACTTCGCGGCGGCGCGGGCGCGGCGAAAGACCGGCGACTCGTCATCATGGCCCTTCGCCATCGTCTGCCCCCGGCACGCGATTCCGATTCGTTTTACGCACCGCCCACGCAACCGGCGTTCTGGGTGGAAGTCCAATCCGTCGTGCGGGCGACTCCACCGTCACGCCGGCGCCCCGCCGTAACGCGACGGGGCTCGCCCGTGGCGGGCACCGGACCACCGACAAGGCGCGGGGGCCGGCAGGGCTGATTGGTTCTCTTGACCGTGTCCAATACATTCAACGGGTCATGTCGATCGCCGAGCGTCTCGGGCGAAGTCGTCGTCAACTGAAGAAAGAGCTTCTGCATCAAGGAGCTACGCTGTCCGGCAGCGATCGAGGACGCCCACGGACTGATCTGCCCTGCCGGGGCCGGGTGCGGCCCTGACGGAGACGCGCCCGTTTGGGGTAAAGTCGCCCGCCTGCCGTACCGGCCAAAGCAATCGAAGGAGGTTTTCCCATGGAGACGCGTGCCGCAGTGGCCCATCGGGCGGGGGAACGCTTGAGCGTGGAGAGCGTCAGGCTCGACGGACCCCGGGCGGGCGAAGCCTTGGTCGAGATCCGGGCGACGGGCGTGTGCCACACCGACGAGTTCACGCTGTCGGGTGCGGATCCGGAGGGACTCTTCCCGGCCATCCTCGGCCACGAGGGCGCCGGGGTGGTGCTGGAGGTCGGCGCAGGGGTCACCAGCGTCGCGCCCGGCGACCACGTGATCCCTCTCTATACGCCCGAGTGCCGGCAGTGCGAGTACTGCCTGAGCGGCAAGACCAACCTGTGCCAGGCGATCCGGGTGACGCAGGGCCAGGGCCTGATGCCGGACGGCACCAGCCGCTTCCACGCCGGCGGGGAGCGGATCCACCACTACATGGGTACGTCGACCTTCTCGAACCACACGGTGGTGCCGGAGATCGCGCTCGCGAAGATCCGCGAGGACGCCCCTTTCGACAAGGTCTGCTACATCGGCTGCGGGGTCACCACGGGCCTCGGGGCGGTGATCAACACCGCCCGGGTCGAGCCGGGCGCGAACTGCGTGGTCTTCGGGCTCGGCGGCATCGGCCTGAACGTGATCCAGGGACTGCGCCTGGTCGGCGCGGACATCATCGTGGGGGTGGACCTGAACCCGTCCAAGGCGGCGCTCGCGGCGAAGTTCGGCATGACCCACTTCGTCGACCCGAGCGAGGTGGAAGGAGACCTCGTCCCCTGGCTCGTCGACCTCACCCGGGGCGGGGCCGACTACAGCTTCGAGTGCATCGGCAACGTCGAGGTGATGCGCCAAGCCCTGGAGTGCTGCCACAAGGGGTGGGGCGAGAGCATCATCATCGGTGTGGCGGGCGCGGGCCAGGAGATAGCGACGCGCCCCTTCCAACTGGTCACCGGAAGGGTGTGGCGCGGCACCGCCTTCGGCGGCGCGAAGGGCCGTACCGACGTGCCGAAGATCGTGGACTGGTACATGGACGGCAAGATCAACATCGACGATCTGATCACCCACACCCTGCCGCTCGAGGACATCAACCGGGCCTTCGATCTGATGCACGCGGGGGAGTCGATCCGCAGCGTCGTGACCTTCTAGCGGGAGCTCCCGAAGCGGCTGCCCCCGAGGCTGAGGTCGAGGCCCTCGCCGAGGCCGAGCCGGCGCTTCAGCGCCCGGAACACCACCGGCCCGATCGGGCTCAGCGCTCGGGCTTGTGTTTGCCCCCCTCAGTCGGCAAGCTAGCGCGCCGCGTCGGAGGGGCGGCGCGCTCGAGAGCGAGGGATGCGGGGAGACAATCCGGGGCACAGAGGGCGGGCCTTGCTGGTCAAGCACTCGAGCTCCCGAGACGACAGGATCATGCGCCAGCTCGTCGAGCGCGGGGTGCACGTCACTTGGGCCTGCCCCGTCGCGGGAGACCCGCTGCCGCCCGATGACGGCCGCTACGACTTGGTGGTGGTCTACGGCGGTCCCCAGAGCGCGAACGACGACGCGCCCTGGCTGCGCGCCGAGCGGGAGTGGATCCGGCGCTGGGTGGAAGGCGGCGGTCTCTTCCTCGGCCTGTGCCTGGGCGCGCAGTTGCTCGCCCGCGTCCTCGGAGCCGGGGTCCGGCCCCATCCGCAAGGCGGACACGAGGTCGGCTACCGGCGTATCTATCCGACCGCGGCCGGCGCCGGCGTGTTCCCGCCGGAGCTGATCGTCTACCAGTGGCACACGGAAGGTTTCGAGATCCCGCCGGGCGCGGTCCTTCTTGCGCGCGGCGACACCTTTCCGAACCAGGCCTTCCGCTTCGGCGAGCGCGCCTATGGGCTCCAGTTCCACCCCGAGGTCGATCGCCCGACGGTGAGGCACTGGGCGGGCCACGAAGAGTACCTGCGCACCGACCTCGGCGCGCACTCGCGGGAGCGCCAGCTCGCGGACAGCGAGCGCTACGATTCCACGCTCGCGGCGTGGTCGGCCCGCTTCCTGGAACGTTGCATCCTGTCGCAGCTCGAGGGGCCGGCCGTGGACTGCGCGCCGGCGCTCGCCGCAACGGCCGCCTGAGCCGGCCCCTGTCCTCCGGCGCGGCCGGGACGCCCCATCCAAGGAGACCGACATGCCACTAGACCCCACTCAGCACGCCGACTGGGAGATCGCACAGGCAGCGGAGGCCGGCATGAAGCCGGCCGAGCAGCTCGCCGAAGAGCTGGGCATCGCCGGCGAGGAGCTGATCCCGCACGGCCGGCACATTGCCAAGGTCGACTACGCGCGGGTGCTGCGGCGTCTCGAGGGGCGGCCGGACGGCAAGTTCATCGAGGTCACCGCGATCAACCCCACGCCGCTCGGCGAAGGCAAGTCGACGACCACGATGGGGCTGCTGCAGGGCCTCGGAAAGCGGGGCCGAAGGGTGTCCGCCTGCATCCGCCAGCCCTCCGGCGGACCCACCTTCAACATCAAGGGCTCGGCGGCGGGGGGCGGGCTCTCGCAGTGCGTTCCGCTCACCGAGTTCTCGCTCGGGCTGACGGGCGACATCAACGCGCTCATCAACGCCCACAATCTCGGCATGGTCGCGCTCACCGCGCGCATGCAGCACGAGTTCAACTACAGCGACGCGGGACTCGCCAAGCGCAATCTCCGGCGCCTCGACATCGACCCCAACCGGGTGGAGACGGGTTGGGTGATCGACTTCTGCGCCCAGGCCCTGCGCAACATCATCATCGGGATCGGAGGAAAGCAGGACGGCTTCATGATGCCGTCGCGCTTCAACATCGCGGTGTCGTCGGAGGTGATGGCGATCCTCTCGATCTTCAGCGACCTCGCGGACTTCCGCCGGCGCATGGGCGAGATCGTGGTCGCCTACGACAAGCAGGGGAACCCGGTGACCACCGAGGACCTGGAGGTGGCGGGCGCGATGACCGCGTGGATGCGCGATGCCGTCAACCCCAACCTGCTCCAGTCCATCGAGGGGCAGCCCTGCTTCGTGCACGCCGGGCCCTTCGCCAACATCGCGGTCGGACAGTCCTCCATCGTCGCCGACAAGGTCGCGCTCAAGCTCGCCGACTACCACATCACGGAGTCGGGCTTCGGGGCCGACATCGGCTTCGAGAAGTTCTGGAACGTGAAGTGCCGCTACTCGGGCAACGTCCCCAAGGTCTCCGTGATCACCGCGACGATCCGCGCCCTCAAGCACCACGGGGTCAACGCGGGCGCACCGCCGGTGGTGCCCGGGCGCCCGATCCCGAAGGAGTACTCCGAGGAGAACCTCGCCTGGCTCGAGGACGGCGCCGCCAACCTCCTGCACCACATCGAGACGGTCAAGAAGGCGGGCATCAACCCGGTGGTGTGCATCAACGCGTTCCACACCGACACCCGGGCGGAGACCGACCTGGTGGTGCGCTGCTGCGAGGAGGCGGGGGCCCGCGTCGCGGTGTCGGAGCACTGGCGCAAGGGCGGGGAGGGCGCGCTGGACCTCGCCGACGCGGTGCTGGATGCGTGCGAGGAGGAGGTGGACTTCCGCTACCTCTACGAGATGGACCTGCCGCTGCGCGAACGGGTGGAACGCATCGCGAAGGAGGTCTACGGAGCGAGCGGGGTGAGCTACTCGGCGGAGGCGGCCGCGAAGGCGGAGCGTTTCGAGAGCGATCCGAAGTTCGACGACTACGCGACGATGATGGTGAAGACCCATCTCTCGCTCTCTCACGACCCGACCCGAAAGGGGGTGCCGAGAGACTGGGTGCTCCCGATCCGGGACTTCCTCGTCTACGGCGGGGCGCGCTTCATCTGCCCGGTGGCGGGCGGCATCTCCCTCATGCCCGGCACCGGCTCGGACCCCGCCTACCGGCGCATCGACATCGACACCGGGACGGGGCGGGTCACCGGGCTCTTCTAGGAGTCTGCGCCGCATGGATCCTGGGGGATCGATACGGAGGGCGGTTCATGATCTGCCGGGGGCATGAACGAATCCTGTCAGCCCCGGAAACGCTTCCCGTGTCCGGCGGAGACCGTCCCGCCCGGGTGCTGGCCCGCCGGTGGGGCTTCGGGGTCGGACGCGGGCGTCACGGCCTGACGTATGGACTCCCGCTTCCGCGGGAGTGACGGCAAGCATCCGGGAGTGACGGCAAGCATCCGGGAGTGACGGCAAGCATCGCCTGGTGTGGCCCCCGTCACTCCCGCTTCCGCGGAATGACGGCAAGCGGTCTCCGGTGTGGCCTCCGTCATTCCCGTTTCCGCGGCACGGCGGCAAGCAGTGTCCGGTGTGGCCTCCGTCATTCCCGTTTCCGCGGCACGGCGGCAAGCAGCGTCCGGTGTGGCCCCCGTCACTCCCGCTTCCGCGGCACGGCGGCAAGCAGCGTCTGGCTTGGCCTCCGTCATTCCCGTTTCCGCGGAATGACGGCAAGCAGTCTCCGGTGTGGCCTCCGTCATTCCCGTTTCCGCGGCACGGCGGCAAGCAGTGT
>CAYFYD010000009.1:0-7132 GCA_964347195.1 uncultured Ectothiorhodospiraceae bacterium | reverse complement strand
CCGGTGTGGCCTCCGTCATTCCCGCTTCCGAGGAACGGCGGCAAGCAGCGTCCGGCCTGGCCTCCGTCATTCCCGCGGAAGCGGGAATCCACGGCACACATCGCGGAAGCGGGAATCCACGGCACACATGTGGTGGTGGTGGTGGAGGCCAGGCTACCGCCGCATGCCCGGGATCACGAGGTGCCGCAGCCAGTTGCGGACCTCGGCGAGGCGCAGGTCCTCGTTCGTGAGGTCCGCGTCGATGCCGAGCAGCCACGCGATGTCGCGCCGCGACGGGTCCTGGTGCAGCGCTTCGAGGAGGCCGACGTAGTCTTCAGCCGCCTCCCGGTCCCGGAAGAAGCCGAGCCCGACGAGCTTGTCGATGCGGCACCAAGTGAGGCGCGCGAGCTCGTGGAGGTCGTACTCGGGGTGGTACTGCACCGCCCAGAGGGTGCCGCCGCGATGCACGATCGACACCGCCTGCACTTGTGTGAAGGCGTTCGAGGCGAGGTTGAGGGCACCGGGGGGGAGGTGGGTGATCTCGTCCTCGTGGCTGATGAAGGCGTCGAAGACGCTCGCCTTACCGAAGTAGAGCGGGTGCGCCCGGCCTTCGGGGGTCAGCGCGATCTTGCGTGCGATGCCCATCTCGCGGCCGCGCGGATTCGCCGCGCAGCGCCCGCCCGCGGCCGCGACCCCGACCTGCGCCGCCCAGCAACTGCCGAAGCTCGGAACGCCGGCTTCGAAGGCGGCCCGCGCGAGCTCGACCTGGACGCGCACCGCGGGCTCCTCCCGGTACACGGTGAGCGAGGAGCCGGTCCAGGCGATCCCGTCGTAGTGGTGCAAGCCGGCCCCGGACGGGAGCGCGTCGCCGGGGTCCGCCGGGTACACCACGTCCACCGTGCAGCCGGGGTGGCAGCGGGCGAGCATCGCCGCATAGAGCGGTCCCGCGGGCGTGGCGCCGCCCGCCGCGAGCTCGTCCCGGGCGCCCTTCTTGTAGCCGTCGATGACGAGGATGCGCGGTTCGCCGCCCACCGCTCAACGCCCCGCCGCGAACTCGTCCCGGGCGCTCTTCCGGTAGCCGTCGACGACGAGGATGCGCGGTTCGCTGCCCACCGCTCAGGACCCCGCCGCCGCGAGGCGCAGGACGGTGGCGGCGAGGTCGGAGGCGCGAGCGCACACCGCGTCGGCGGAGGTGGCGTCGCGGTCGCGATCACGGGAGGCGGTGAAGAGCACCGCCTTCATGCCGAGCGCCTGCGGTCCCTTGATGTCGTTGTGGTCTCGGTCCCCGATGTGCAGCATCTCGTCGATCCCGACGCCGAGCTCCGCCGCGACGTGCGCGAACATCGCCCGGTGCGGCTTGGAGCGGCCCACCTCGTCGGAGAACGCGAAGGCCCGGAAGCGGCCGATGAGGCCGTGCATTTCCAGCCACCGGCGCAGGCAGCGCCCGGGCGAGTAGATGGCGTCGGACACCACCGCGAGCGGGAAGCGGGCCGCGAGGGCCGCGATCGCGTCCTCGATGCCCTCGACCGGGTCCGGCGGGATCTCGACCTCCATCTCCTCGAGCCCGCGCACGAGCGCATCGCGCTCCGCCTCCGACAGCCGGCAGTCGAGGGCCCCGCCGAGCACCCTCACGCGTTCGGCCACCGTCCAGGTGACGTGCTGCTCGTGCCAGACGTGGTTGAACGCGGACTCCATCGTGGCGTAGGCGAGGTCGAACGCCTCTCTCGCGAGGCCGGTGTGCGCTTCGAAGCGCGCGTGCGCGAGTGCGCGCCGGGCCTCGCGCTTGGAGGGCAGGCCGCGCGCCGCGCGCTTCGCCTCGTCCGAGTCGTCGCGGATGACGGTATCCCAGAGGTCGAAGGTGACGGCCTTGATCACGGGCGGCGCTCAGGCGGCGTTGCGGGCGAAGAAGTCCCGCGCGGCGGCGATCACGCGCTCGATGTCCTCGGCGCTCACGTCGAGGTGAGTGACCATGCGCAGGGGATTGCGCTCGCTCAGGCGCACCCCGCGCCCGCGCATGTACGCGATGAAGGGCCGCAGCCGCTCGGGCGCGACGTGCGCAAACACCATGTTGGTCTGCACCGTCTCCGCGTCGATGCCGAGGCCGCCCGCCTCCAGGAGGCCTTCCGCGAGCCGCGCCGCGTTGGCGTGGTCCAGCGCGAGCCGGGCCACGTTGCGCTCGAGCGCGACCTGGCCGGCGGCGGCGAAGACGCCGGCCTGCCGCATGCCTCCGCCGAGCACTTTGCGCCAGCGCCGCGCCTTTCGGACCAGTTCCGCCGGGCCGCAGAGCAGGGAGCCGACCGGGGCGCCGAGCCCCTTGGAGAGGCAGAAGGAGACGGTGTCCACGTGGCGGGTGATCTCCCGCACATCGACGCCCTGCTTGACCGCGGCGTTGAACACGCGGGCGCCGTCCAGATGCAGGCCGAGTCCGTGCTCGCGCGTGAACTCCCGGGCGCTTGCGAGGTAATCGAGCGGCAGCACCTTGCCGGAGCGGGTGTTCTCCAGGCACAGGAGGCGGGTGCGCGCGAAGTGGTCGTCGCCGGGGGGCTTGAGCACCGCCGCCACCCGGTCGAGGTCCAGGGTGCCGTCCGCTTCGAACTCGACCGGCTGCGGCTGAATGCTGCCGAGCACCGCTGCGCCCCCGCCCTCGTACTTGTAGGTGTGGGCCTCGTGGCCGGTCACGTATTCGTCGCCGCGCTCGCAGTGGGCGAGCATCCCGAGCAGGTTGCCCTGGGTGCCGCTCGCCGCCAGCACCGCCGCTTCGTGCCCCGTCACCTCCGCCGCCGTCGCCTCCAGGCGGTTGACGCTCGGGTCTTCTCCCATCACGTCGTCGCCGACCTCGGCTTCCGCCATCGCGACCCGCATCGCAGGCCCGGGGCGGGTGACGGTATCGCTGCGCAGATCGATCATGGTGCGGGCCTCGCGCGGGGTCACGACAGGATAGCGCTTCGGATGCGGACCGTGCAGCCCGGCGCACTTGTCGCCCAGGACCATTCAGAAGTCGAGTTGCGGGTTCGAAACACTGGAATCCATTTCGGTCAGCGAATCCCGAAACTCGGACTCTGAAGCCGTCAAGCCGATTCTTGAAGAGCCCTGACTTGTCGCTCCACCGGGGAATGGCCGATAGTAGGCGCAGCGTTTCCGGCACACGGGCAGGAGCGAGACGGCGTGGCGCAATCGGGTGATCGGCGCACCCTGATTCTGACCGGCGCGAGCCGCGGCATCGGGCACGCCACCGTGAAGCGCTTCTCGAGCGCGGGCTGGCGCGTGATCACCTGCTCGCGCCATCCCTTCCCCGAGGACTGCCCCTGGGAGGCGGGCCCGGAAGACCACGTGGTCATCGACCTCGCCGATCCCGGGAGCGTCGAAGCGGGGGCGGTGGAGATGCGCGAGCGCCTCGGGGGACAGCCGCTGCACGCGCTCGTCAACAACGCGGGAATCTCGCCCAAGGGTGAGTCAGGACAGCGGCTCGGCGCGATCGACACCGCGCTCGCCGTGTGGCGCCGCGTGTTCGAGGTGAACTTCTTCGCGCCCCTCGTGCTCGCCCGGGCCCTCGTGGAGGAGCTCCGCGCCGGCGGGGGATGCATCCTGAACGTGACCTCGATCGCCGGGGGCCGGGTGCATCCCTTCGCCGGCTCCGCCTACGCCACCTCCAAGGCGGCCCTCGCCGGTCTGACCCGGGAGATGGCGGCGGACTTCGGCCCGCTCGGGGTCCGTGTCAATGCCATCGCTCCCGGCGAGATCCACACCGCCATCCTCTCGCCGGGCGCGGAGAAGCTCGCCGAGGACATCCCCATGCGCCGACTCGGGTCCGCGGAAGAGGTGGCCGCGACCATCTACTTCCTCTGCTCGGCCCAGGCGAGCTACGTCAACGGCACCGAGATCCACATCAACGGCGGACAACACGTCTGAGCGCCGGCCCCGGCAGGGGGCGGGCGGCGCGCCGCGGCGCGGGCCTCACCCGCCGGGGGCCGCGCGCATGCGCTCGGGCAGGAAGGTCGCGAGCTCGGGCACCGCGATCAGGATGAAGACCATCGCCACCATGATCAGGAACATGGGCAGCGCGGTCTTCGCCACGTACCCGATGTCGTGCCGGGTCATGCCCTGCAGCACGAAGAGGTTGAACCCGATGGGAGGCGTGATCTGGGCCATCTCGACCACCACCACGATGAAGATGCCGAACCAGATGACGTCGATGCCCGCGGCCCGGATCATCGGCTCGACCACCGCCATCGTCAGCACCACGGAGGAGATCCCGTCGAGGAAGCAGCCGATCACGATGTAGAACACCATCAGCGCCACGAGCAGGGTCACCGCGTCGAGCTGCATCGCGGCGATCCACTCCGCCAGCGCCCGCGGCAGGCCGGTGAAGCCCATCGAGAGCGAGAGGAAGGCCGCGCCGGCGAGGATGAGCGCGATCATGCACGAGGTGCGCGTCGCCCCGAGGAGACTGTCGACGAAAGTGCGCCACGTGAGCGAGCCCTGGAACGCGGCGAGCGCCATCGCGCCCACGACGCCGAAGGCGGCGGCCTCGGTGGCGGTCGCGAGCCCCGCGTACATCGAGCCGATCACGAAGGCGACGAGAGCGATGACCGGGATCAGGAACACCGAGCGCCGAAAGCGTTCCGCCATCGAGCAGGGCGGCTCGGGGGGCGGCGCGTGCTTGCGCATGACCATGGACCAGATCGCGACGTAGCCCATGAACAGCCCGGCCAGGACCAGCCCCGGCACCACGCCGGCGATGAAGAGCCGGGTGATCGACTCGTTGATGGTCACGCCGTACACGATGAGGGTGAGCGAGGGCGGGATCATGAGCCCCAGGGTGGCCGCGCCGGCCAGCGTTCCGATCGTCATGTACTCGGGGTAGCCGCGCGCGCGAAGCTCGGGGATCGACATCTTGCCGACGGTGGTGAGCGTCGCCGCCGAGGAGCCGGAGACCGCGGCGAAGATGGTGCAGCCCACGATGTTGGTGTGCAGCAGCTTCCCGGGAAGCGGGGCCATCCAGGGGGCGAGCCCCTTGAACATGTCCTCCGAGAGCCGGGTGCGATAGAGGATCTCTCCCATCCAGATGAAGAGCGGGAGCGCGGTCAGCGCCCAGCTCGAGGACGAGGTCCAGATCGTGGTGATCATCGAATCGCCGGGCGGACGCACGGTGAAGAGCTCCATGCCCACCCAGGCGACTCCCATCAGCGCGAGCCCCACCCACACGCCCGTGCCGAGCAGCAGGAAGAGCACGAAGAGGAAGACGCCGATGAGGGCGAAGCTCTCCATGCGCGCGCGGCGCCTACTCGGCGCGCCGGTCGGCGATCGGCGCGCCGCCTTCGGGGAGTCCCCCGAAGAGGATGCGCACCAGGTGGTCGGCGAGGGCGACGGCGAACACCACGGTGCCGATCGACATCGAAACCTGCGGGATCCACAGCGGCCAAGCGTCCTGACCCTGGGACACGTCGTTGAGCTTCCACGACCAGTAGGTCGTCTTGACCGCGTACCAGGCGAAGTAGGCGGCGATCGCGGCGCCGAGTCCGAAGCACCACAGCTCGCCCCAGCGCCGCAGGCGGCCCAGGCGCGAGAGGAGCAGGTTCACCCGGATGTGGGCCCCGTGGTCGAGTGCATAGGCGAGCGCGAAGAAGGCGGAGGCCGCCATGCAGTAGCCGGCGTAGCTGGTGGCGCCGGGGAAGACCTGACCCGTCCAGCGGGCCGCCATCTGCGCGACGATGATGCCGAGCAGCAGCATGAGGAAGCCGGCGGCGACCGCCCCGCATCCGCGGTACAGGACATCGAGCGCCCCGCGCAGGGCGCGAGCGGCGGCCCTCATGCCGTGCGCCTGTCTTCGTCGCCCGAGTCGCGGGGAAGGGCCGGGGTCGCCCGCCCGGCGGAAGCCCCGGCCCCGCGGATTCCCGGCCCCCTACATGCCCGCGAAAGCGTCGAGGATCGCCTTGCCCTCGGCGCCCGCGGCGGAGAGCCACTCCTCGGTCATGGTGGCGCCGATCGCCTCGAGGTCGCCGCGCAACGCTTCGCCCGCGGCCTGCACCGCCATGCCGTTCGCGGCGAGCTGGGCGACGTACCAGTCGGAGAGCTGCTGCGCCTTGGCGGTGCCGGCGCGCTCGGCGAGCATCGCCATCCCCCGCACGATGTTGCGCGTCCCCTCGTCCAGCCCTTCCCAGGCGTGCTTGTTCGCGAAGACGTAGTTGCGCGGCAGCCAGGCGTTGACTTCGTAGAAGTGGGAGAGGTGCTCCCAGACCTTGCGGTCGTAGCCGGTCGAGCCGGACGAGACGAAGGCTTCCGCGACCCCGGTCGCCAGCGCCTGGGTGAGCTCCGCCGCCTCGATCTGCACCGGGAGCATGCCGGCGAGCTCGGCGAGGCGCGACGTGGCCGCGTTGTAGGCCCGGAACTTGATGCCCGCCATGTCCGCCACGCCGGTGATCTCCCGATTGAAGTACATCCCCTGCGGCGGCCAGGGCACGGCGTAGAGGAGCACCAGGTTCTGGTCCGCGAGGATCTTCTCGACCGTCGGGCGGCCGGCCTGCCACAGCTCGTCCGACGCCTCGAAGGAGGTTGCGAGGAAGGGCACGGAGTCGAAGCCGAACACCGCGTTCTCGTTCTGGTGCGCGGAGAGCAGCCGCTCGCCGATGGGTGCCTGGCCCGTCTGCACCGCGCGCTTGATCTCGTTGCCCTTGAACAGCGACCCGCCGCCGTGGACGACGATCTCCAGCGCGCCGCCGGTGGCCACGCCGACCGCCTCCGCAAAGGCTTTGCCGTTCCGGGTGTGGTAGTTGCTGTCGGCATAGGCCATGGGCATGTCCCACTTCTCCGCGTGGACCGGAGAGGCCGCGAGCAGACCCGCGGCGGCCACCGCCATGGTGAGTCGATGGAGTGTCTTGCGATCGATGAACATCGTCTGTGCTCCCGTGTTCCTGTCTGAACGGTGGGTGAGGCAACGAGGTCGGCCTCGCGCCGGAGCAGGTCCACTCCGTGGATGCGAGCTGCCCGGCGCGAAGCACCCGGCGGTCGGTCCCTCCCGTGCGTCAACCACCCCTGCCCGCGGGCATGAGCCTCCCGCGTCTAACGTAACTGGCACGGAAGCGCGGATCCATCCCGGCGGGGCAGGACCATTCAGAAGTCGAGTTGCGGGGTTCGAAGTACTGGAATCAGGCGA
>CAYFYD010000008.1:0-23511 GCA_964347195.1 uncultured Ectothiorhodospiraceae bacterium | reverse complement strand
ATGTCGAAGCTGAACGCCACCGCGCAACGCGCTCCGTTCGGCCAGGGGGGAGGGGTGGCGAGCCTGGCTGCGTCCTCGCGTGCTCTCGTTGGCAGTCGGTCTCGCCGGGAGGCCGCGACGCGCGGCCGGACCCGTGCGTCGCGAGACGGTAGCATGCAACTCCCGACCTCGAGTTTCGGGATTCGAAATGCTGGAGCCAGGCGATGGATTCCCGCCCCCGATCGGGGGCGGGAATCCATCCGAACCAACGAAACCCGAAACTCGAGTACCGACAGGAGCAGGAGAGCGAAGTAGTGACCGTATTCGCGCTCGAGGAGTACCGCCGGCGCATCGCCGCGACGAAGGAACGCATGGCGGCGGCGGGCATCGACGTGCTGATCGCCAGCCACCCCGCCAACATGAACTACTTGAGCGGCTACGACGGCTGGTCGTACTACGTCCACCAGCTCGTCGCGCTCGCCCTCGACGACGAAGACCCGGTGTGGATCGGGCGGGAGATGGACGCCGCCGGTGCCCGCCTCACGGTGTTCATGGACGAGAGCCGGATCCACCACTACCCGGACGAGTACGTCGACGCCTCCGGTCGGCACTGCATGCAGCGCGTGGCCGAGATCCTCGCCTCGCTCGGCTGGCACCGGGGGCGCATCGGGGTGGAGATGGACGCCTGGTACTTCACCGCGCGCGCCCATGTCGAGCTGGCCGAGCGCCTGCCCGGGGCGCGCCTCGTCGACGCGTGGCCGCTGGTCAACTGGGTGCGCCTCGTCAAGTCGCCGCCCGAGATCGCGATGATGCGCGCCGCGGGCCGGATCGTGTCCCGGGCGATGGGGGTGGCGGTGGAGGCGATCGCGCCCGGGGTGCGCGAGTGTGATGCGGTCGCGCAGATCACCCGGGCGCTCTTCGAGGGCACGCCCGAGCACTGGGGAGACTATCCGGCGACCTTGCCCCACGCGGTCAGCGGGGCGAGGGCCGCCGCCCCCCATCTCACCTGGACCGGGGCGCCCTTCGAAGCCGGCGCCGCCACCAACATCGAGCTCGGCGGCTGCCATCACCGCTACCATGCCGCGCTCGCGCGCACCCTCTGCCTCGGGGCCCCTCCCGCCCGTCTGCGCACGCTCGCCTCGGCCACCGCGGAGGGCCTGCACGCCGCGCTCGAGGCGGCGCGCCCCGGTGCCGCCTGCGAGGAGGTGGAGGCGGCCTGGCGCCGCGTGATCGCCCGCGCCGGCTACGAGAAGCGCTCGCGCATCGGCTACTCCATCGGTCTCAACTACCCGCCGGACTGGGGCGAGCAGAGCGCTTCCCTGCGCGCCGGCGACACCACCGTGCTGGCGCCGGACATGTGCTTCCACCTGATGCTCGGCATGTGGATGGAGGGCTGGGGCTTCGAGCTGAGCGAGACTTTCCGGGTCACCGAGGGGGCGCCGGAGCTGCTGACCCACTTTCCGCAGGAGCTGCTGGTCAAGGAATAGTCCCGGATGGACCGACCGTCGCCGGGTGGGGTGGCGCCCGCGGACGATCCTCTCCGGGAGGCGATCCCGGGGTGAGGGCAGGGTCGGGCGCCCACGCCGGCGAGCGAAGCGGGGAGCCTTCGACCATCGCTGAGCATGCACCCGGCGACCTCGTTCACCCAAGGCTGATGAGTGCTCTTGCCCGTGTCCCAAGAACTCGAGGAGTCGCGTCGATCACCAAGGGTCCCGGGCGAAGTCGTCGCCCGGCGAAGAAAGAGACTCTGCATCGAGGAGCTACGCTGTCCGGCGGCGATCGAGGACGCCCACGAAGTGATCTGCCCTGCTCGTCCACCGGAGCAGGGGCGGAAGCGCGGAGGCTTTTGTTTACACTGGACCCATGCCGGCGCTCGTTCACCTCTCCGCATGACGGTCATCGTTGCCGTGCGCAAGGAGTCGCGCGCGGTCATCGCGGCGGACTCCGCGCAGTCGGACGGCTCGCTGGTGGTGCCGGCGCACTTCTATCGGAGCTACACCAAGCTGCAGCAGTGCGGCGAGTGCTGGCTCGGCAGCTCGGGCTGGTCGGCGACCGTCGACGCCCTGGAGAGCATCCTCGGCCGGCACGGCGAGGACCTCGACTTCGGGTCCCGCACCGCGACCTTCGAGAGCGCGCGGCGCGTCCACCGCCTGCTCAAGGACGAGTACTTCGTGGAGACCCAGGAGGACAAGGAGCAGCCGGTGGAGTCCAGCCAGCTCGACGCCCTGATCGTCGGTCCCGCCGGCATCTTCGAGTTCGAGAGCTACCGTTCGGTATCGGAGTACGCGCGTTACTGGGCGATCGGTTCCGGCAAGACCCTCGCGCTCGGGGCGATGCACGCGGTCTACGATCGCCTCGCGGACCCCCTGGAGATCGCCCGCGCGGGGGTGGAGGCCGCCTGCGAGCTGGACGAAGGGTGCCGGCTGCCGATGGAGCACCGGCGCGTGGCGCTGCGTTGACGGCCGGCGGGTCTCTCCTGCGGCGCCACGGCCGCGAAGCGATTCCGGCCGGTGGCCGCGCGGTGGTATCCTGAGCGCCGAGCCCGCACGGAGTCGCAAGATGCCCAAGTCGCTCACGCTGGCGGCCATCGAGCAGTACCGGCGGGATGGCTACTACACGCCGATCACCGCGCTCCGACCCGAGGAGGCGGCGGCCATGCGCGGCGCGCTCGAGGCCTTCGAGGCGCGGAACGGGGGCCCGCTGAAGGGGTCGAAGCGCTTCAAGAGCCACCTGCTCTTCCGATGGCTCGCGGACCTGATTCGCTCTCCCCGGATCCTCGATGCGGTCGAGGACCTCATCGGCCCCGACATCCTGTGCTGGACCACCCACTGGTGGGTCAAGGAGCCGCACTCGCCGAGCTTCGTTTCCTGGCACCAGGACAGCCAGTACTGGGGGGTGGACACCGACAAGCTCGTGAGCGCGTGGGTGGCCCTCTCGCCCGCGACGCCCGAGAGCGGGTGCATGCGGCTGATCCCCGGCAGCCACCTCGGTCCCGACCTGCCGCACCGGGACACCTGGCACGACGACAACATGCTGACCCGAGGCCAGGAGATCAGCGTGGCGGTCGACGAGGCCCAGGCCGTCAACATCGAAGTCGATACCGGCGACGCGGCCCTGTTCGCGTACCGCATCGCGCACGCCTCCCATCCCAATCGCAGCGACGACCGCCGCATTGCGGTGGCCATCCGCTACATCCCGCCCGATGCCTGCCAGACCCTGGCCGAGTGGGACAGCGCGACGCTCGTGCGGGGAGAGGACACCCGCGGCAACTTCGAGCACGAGCCGATGCCGGCCCGTGACTTCGATCCGGTGGCGGTCGAGTTCCACCGGCAGGCGGAAGACCACCAGCGCCGCATCCTCTACCGGGGCACGGACCGCACCGAGCACCGTACCTGAGCCGTCCCGGGGTGGCGCCTTCTCCCGCCGGAGGGGGCGCCCGGACGCGCGATGGATGCCACCGGGCAGCCCGGCCGGGTGTGCCGGGGTTCAGCCGCGCGAGCAGGGCCGCGATGAGCCCCGGCACGGATGCGGCCGGATGCGGGTGCGCCCGGGCTCAGCCCATCATCCGGTGCCAAGTGTCGAGGTCGCGGACCATGAGGTAGGGGTTGCTGGTCCTGGTCTCTCCCATCGTCGCCCGGGGAACGTGGTCGTAGTTGTGCCCGGGCAGGAGCACGGTGTCGTCGGGCAGCTCGGCGAGCTTGCGCAGGCTGCGGAACATGTCGTCGGGGTTCGAGCCGGGGAGGTCGACCCGGCCGCAGCCCTGGATGAACAGGGTGTCCCCGGAGACGAGGGTGTTCTTCACCCGAAAGCACTGCGAGCCGGGTGTGTGGCCGGGGGTGTGAAGGAACTCGATCTCGACGTCCCCGACCCGGAGCCGGTCCCCCGATTCGACTTCGACCATGTCGCCGCCGGAGATCCCGGTGATCTTTCTGAGGCCGGGGGCCTCGAGCCGGTGGGCGTAGACCTTCACCGGGGTACGTTCGAGAAGCCGGGCGACCCCCTCGATGTCGTGGCCCATCATCGCTCCGCCCACGTGGTCGGGGTGATAGTGGGTCGCGAGCACCGCCACCGGCTTCAGGTCGCGCGCCGCGACATGGTCGAGCAGCGCGTCGACCGCCCACGCGGGATCCACCAGCGCCACTTCGCGAGTGCTCGCTGACCCCACCAGATAGGTGAAGTTCTTCATCGGCCCGATCTCGATCTGCTCGACGATCAGCTCCTGGGTGTAGTCCATGGTCCGCGTCCTCCCTCGCGCCCGGGGGATGCGTCCTCCCGGCGTTCCGGTATTGTGAGACCGAGGCCGTCATTCGTCAGCCTGCATCGCTACTCGATCGCGCCCCGCGCCGGCAGACGCCGCCACCGCGCTGCGTGCACCTTCGGCCCATGCGGAACGAAAGCGACGCTCTCGCGGGCGCCCGGGCGCGCAGCCGGTCCCGGCGGGAGCGCGGAGCGGTCCTGCTCGCGGCGCTCGTACCCGCGCTGCTCTTCGGAGCGGGCATCGCCTTCTCCGGGCTCGGGACGGACGGAGCCTCCCTCCGGATCGAGGACGAGCGCACCCGCCTCGCCCTCGCACGCGCCAAGGAAACGCTCCTCCACTACGCCCTGTCGGACCCGAACCGACCCGGCGAGCTGCCCTGTCCGGACGTCGATCATGACGGCAGGCTGATGCTCAACATCGACTTCCGCGGCGGCCTCAACGTGCCCTGCACCACCTCGCGCGGCTGGTTGCCCTTCCGCAGCCTGGGAGTGGAGGAGCTGCGCGACGGCGCGGGCGAGCGCCTCTGGTACGCCGTTTCCGACATCCATCACGCGGGGCATTCCGCCCCTCTCAACAGCGAGGTTCCGGGGCAGCTCCAGGTAGGGAATGCCGGTGATGTGGTGGCGGTGGTGATCGCGCCCGGCTTTCCGGTGGACGAGCGCCAGGCCGGGGAACGGGAGCGGAACCAAGCGGCGCTCGACGCCCGCGCTCAGGCTTCCGCCTGGCTCGAAGGCGAGAACGGGGATGCGGCGCCGGAGCGCTACGCGAGCCGGAGCCGCCCGCGGCGGCTCGGGAACGACCGGCTCTTGCCAATCACCCGCCGGGAGCTCTCCGCCCGGGTCGAGAGGCGAGTCCTCGGAGAGGTGGCGCGCCCCCTCGCCGCGTTCTACCGGGACCACCGCACTCTTCCCTGGCTCGTGCCCCTCGGCGATCCGGAAGACCCGCAAGCTCGGGCGGTACCCGGCACCCGCAAGGGACGCCTCGCCTTCCAGCGCACCGGCGATGCGGTCGAGAGCGCGGTCCTGCACGCGCGCTGGGAGCTGGGCGGCGCCCGGACCTCGATGTGGGGGTCCGTGGACGAAACCCTCCTCGCTTCGGGGAACGTCCGTCTCGAGCGCGGTCCGGGGCGCTCAGGCGAGCCCGAGTGCCGCTTCGTGCGGCCCGAGGAGGTCGACTGCACCGCGAGCGAGACGCTGCCGGCCGACTGCTTCGGGGGGAGCGGCGTCCCGGTGGAGCGTACCTACCGCTTCCGCTTCGTCGGGGAGGTGTCCGCCGTCTCGCCGCCGGACGCGGCCCGGGTGAGGCGGCGGAGCGTCTCGGTCCACCGGGCGGGCGCCCCCGGCCCGATTGCCGCCGAGCACGGACTCGGCATCGCGATCGAGGATGTCGCGCTCTCCGAGCCGGAAGCGGGACGCACCTGCGGATCCGGAGTCCTGACGGACGCCGGGTCGGCGTGGGGATACATCGAGGCGAGCGAGATCGACCATCCCCTGGAGCTGGGCGCCGAGCTCCCGGCGTGGTTCGTGGACGAGCGTTGGCATATCCTCACCTACGCGGCGTTCGCCGCGCCGCTCGCGCCCTCCGCCCAGCCCCGGCGCTGCGAGGCGGGGGCCGACTGCCTGGTGCTCGACGGAGTATGGCCCGCAGACGACAAGGATGCGCTGGTGGTCATCGCCGGTGCCGCCCTTCCGGGGCAGGACCGCACCGCGTGGCATGTCGAAGCCTGGTTCGAGGGGGAGAACGCCACGCTGGCCGATGACGTGTTCACGCTCCGCGCGCCGCCAGGGGAGCTGAACGACCAAGTCCGGGTGGTCGGTCTGGAGCCTTGAGCTTCCCGGACGCACTTGGTAAAGGCAATGACCTGATCGTTACAAAGGCGTCATCTCCGGGACGAGCCCTTCGAGGTCGGGGGCGTGGCGCTCCGCTTCCCCCGCGGCCCGGCGCGCGAGATCGTCAACCGCGGCTGCCAGAGCCTGCCCTGCGTCGAGTCATGGGAGCGTGCCGGGGTGCTGCGCACCCCCGGCCAGGCGCCCTTCAGCGAAGATGAGTTCGCCGCGCGGCACGCGGCGGCGGGTGTGCGAGCTCATCGAGGGCGGACAGACCGAGACCGCACGCAAGGTGATACGCACTCTCCTCGGCACCCGGGAGTTCGAAGCGGCCTTCGCGCGCGGAGACATGCGCGGCTGGCCCATCGCCGTACTGCCGGACCTGCTGAACGAAGCGCCGGAGATTGTCGAGCGTCTGAAAGTACCTCTCGCGCGCAGGCGACTGAAGCCCGAGATGTTCTCGTCCCGGGTCATCGTCGACGGAGTGGAGGCGGGCAAGCTGCACCGCAAGCACTCCGAGGTGACCATCACCCAGTACCGGATGCTTCAGCGCGCCCTGGACGCGGGCGAGCTCGTGTTCGAGGACACTGCCGGGGGGCGGCGCAAGCTGTCCACGCTCGTCGCCCACGCGCCGCACACCGATGGAGGGTGGTGCGCTACCCGATCAAACTCGACTCGAGGGGCGCGCCGCGAGTTGCGTCGGTCTACAGTATCGATGGGGCGCAACGACTGCGCCGGAACGACACCTCCGCCGCGACTGTCCTGCGAGCCTGGGATCGGGCGAGATGGGAGGGTGAGGGATGAGGAGCCTGGGGGGGCGCACATCCCCCGCGAACGACGATACCCGGCGAACCGGTTACGCACTCTCCGCTGGCGCGAAGGTCGGCACGGCTGGCTCAGGCTCCGAATCAGAGCTTATCCTCCGGCACCGGCAGCGTCAACGCTCGCTCGTCGACGGTCAGGTCCATCCCGAAGTCGGAGACATCCCACTAGTTCGCCTCGTCTTCCAGCGGCTGTCTGAACAAGCTCGTTTTGTATTTGAAATCAATCGATTATGACAGACGACAAGATGGCCCTGCGCCGACGGTGGAGGGGATGAACCAACCTCCCCCGCAGAGCATGGGTCCGGCTGTGCGCGGGGTCGCACCTGACTCGGGTTCACCGAGCTCCCGCCTGCTATGCCCCGGACGCGGGCGCACACTCGATGACCGTGTCGGAGCGCAAGCCCGACCGGTTCCGGTCACCGAGAGGAGCGGCGGGAGACACGGTGCTTGACGCTGCCCCCGTGTTGCGGTGAGAAATGCGGCTTTCCCCGGAGCTGAACATGGAACTGCCCACCCTCGCCGGTATCGAGGCGGCGCTCGCCAACATCCGCCCGTATCTCCCGGAGACCCCGCTCGTGCGCTCCGAGCTCATCTCCCGCGCCTTCGCCGCCGACCTGTGGCTCAAGTTCGAGACGGTGACCCCGGTCGCCTCGTTCAAGCTGCGCGGCGCCCTGAACGACATCCTCCGCGCCCGGGCCCGCAGCGATGCGAGCCTCTTCGTGACCTCGTCCACGGGCAACCACGGCCAGGGCGTCGCCTATGCCGCGCGCCGGCTGGGCGTGTCGGCGGAGGTGTTCCTGCCCGCGGCGGCCAATCCCGTCAAGGCGGCGGCGATCCGGGCCTTCGGGGCCGGCCTGCATCTCGTGGGCCGGGACAACGCCGAAGCCAAGGAGGCGGCACGCGCCCACGCCGAACGCGAGGGCGCCCACTTCGTCGACGACGGAGAGAGCCTCGACGTCATGGAAGGCTCGGGCACGGTCGGACTCGAGACGGCCCGGGCGCAGGCGGGGTTGGACGCGGTGTACGTGCCGGTCGGGGATGCGCCCCTCATCACCGGCAGCGGCTGCGCGTTGAAGGCGGTGCAGCCGGGGGTGCGGGTGATCGGCGTTCAGGCCTCCGGGGCGCCGGCCCTCGCGAGAAGCTTCCGCTCCGGCGAACCCCACGAGTGCGAGGTGGACACGCTCGCCGACGGCCTCGCCACCCGCTTCCCCGCCCGCCGCGCGCTCGCCGGCATCCGGACCTTTGCCGACGACGTGCTCGAAGTGTCGGACGGGGAGATGCTCGGGGCCATGCACACGCTGCTGGAGAGCGGGCACGTCCTGGTGGAGCCCGCGGGCGCCGCCGCGCTCGCCGGCGCTTGGCGCGAACGCTCCCGGCTCGCCGGAAAGCGGGTAGTCCTCATCCTCTCCGGTGCGAACGCCACCGCCTCACTCATTCGCCGGGCACTCGACACCGCCCCCCTGATCCCGCTGCCTTCGGCGTAGCCGGGCGGAGACCTTGCCCGCCGCCTCTCCGGCCAGGACCATCCGCCGCGCTGGGTGCTGGCGCTCTCCTTCCGCGAAGTGCTGCTGACCGAGCACGGCAAGAGGACGCGGAGCCGGGTGCTGTTCTCGAGCCGTCGTGTCGCCCGGACGCCGATGATATGCTGCCCATGACGGAGTCACGGCCGGCGCCCCCGAGATGAGGTGAGAGTCTGACATGCCATCGCTGCAATTCAAGGGGAGGGTGTTCGTGGAGAACCACCATCTGGCGGTTCCGTTCCACGAATTGCAGCCGATCAGAACCAGGGGGCTGAGCAAGAGGGCGAGCCTGCACGATAACCTGATCGTCGAGGGCGACAATTTAGCCGCGCTCAAGGCGCTGATGCCGACCTATCACGGCAAAGTCAAGTGCATCTACATCGACCCGCCCTACAACACCGGCAACGAGGGGTGGGCCTACAACGACAACGTCAATTCCCCCATGATGCAGGACTGGCTGGGCAAGACGGTGGACCGGGAGGACCTCACCCGCCACGACAAGTGGTGCTGCATGATGCTTCCCCGCCTGAAGCTGTTGCGCGAGCTGCTGCGTGGTGACGGCGCGATCTTCGTTTCCATCGACGACAACGAAGTTCACCGGCTGCGTTGCCTCATGGACGAGGTGTTCGGGGAAGAGAACTTCGTCGCGACGGTGATATGGGAGAAGGTTTATTCGCCGAAGAGCAGCGCCAAGTATCTCTCGGAGAATCACGACTTCATCGTCATATACGCGAGAAACAAGGAACAGTTCAAACCAGGGTTGCTCCCACGAACAGAAGAAGCCAACGCGCGCTATGTCAATGTCGATAACGATCCGCGTGGCCCGTGGAAATCCAGCGACTTGTCCGCGCGCAACCCCTACAGTAGAGGCCGGTACGCAATTACATGTCCCGGGGGACGTGTAATCGAAGGGCCACCCGCAGGCCGTTTCTGGACGGTTTCGGAGGAAAAATTCAGGAAACTGGATGAAGACAATCGCATCTGGTGGGGCGAAGACCGAAATCAAGTCCCGGCATTCAAGCGATTTCTCTCCGAAGTCAAGCAAGGCTTTGTGCCGGAGACAATCTGGACATACAAGGAAGTTGGTCATACTCAGAAAGCGAAAAAGACACTCCTGCAAATATTTCCAACGGATCTTCCTGATTTCACGACCAAACCTGTTGAATTGCTGCACCGGATAGTACGCCTTTCTACCGACAAGGACTCCATCGTTCTCGATTCTTTCGCCGGCTCCGGCACCACCGCTCACGCGGTACTGGCGCTGAACCAGGAGGACGGCGGCAACCGGCGTTTCGTGCTGGTCGAGTGCGAGAACTACGTGGATTCCGTAACCGCCGAGCGGGTGCGACGCGTGATAAAGGGCGTTCCTTCCGCAAAGGACAAGGCGCTCGAGGCCGGGCTCGGCGGCACGTTCAGCTACTTCAAGCTGGGTCGGCCGATGCGCCAGGAGTCGCTGCTCGATGGCTCGAATCTGCCGGACTACGAGAGGCTTGCCGCCTATGTCTTCTTCATCGCCACGGGCGAGGAGTTCGAGCCTTCGAAGCTCGACAGAAAGACTTGGTTCATCGGCCGGAGCCGGGTCTACGACGTATTCCTGATCTACGAGCCCGACGTGGAGCAGCTCAAGGACATGGCGTTGACGCTGGACGTTGCCCGGGAGCTGCCCGGCACGAGTCGGAACAGGCTTGTCTTCGCGCCTGCCAAGTACCTCGATCCGGAGTTCCTGCACCGATACCGCATCACGTTCCAGCAGCTTCCGTTCCAGATCTATGACACGGTCGACAAGTTGGCTCGATGATCCTGAAGGAGTACCAGAAGCGCGCGCTGGCGACTGTCCGGGAGTTCCTGAAGCGCTTGACCGAGTGGCGCGGCAAGGAAGCGAAGGTGCTGGAGTTGGACCCCGAGCTGAACTTCGACTGGGTGCGCAAGGCGTGGGAAAAGACCGTGCCCTCGCAGGTCTTCCTGCCGCGCAAAAACGGACTGGGCGAGCCGCTGCCGTCGTTCTGCCTCAAGGTCCCCACCGGCGGCGGCAAGACCTTGCTCGCGACGAAGGTGGTGGACCTCGTCAACACGCATTACCGGCGGCGGCAGAGCGGCTTGGTGCTGTGGGTCGTGCCGACCACGCAGATCTACAACCAGACGCTCGAGGCGCTCAGGGACCGCGGTCATCCGTACCGCCAGCAGCTCGATCTGGCGTCGGCCGGCCGGACCTCGGTGCTGGAGAAGACCAGAGGATTCGGCCCGCGGGACGTCGCCGAGAGCCTCTGCGTGCTGCTCCTGATGCTGCCGTCGGCCAACCGGGAAACCAAGGAGCAGCTCAGGATGTTCCGGGACAGTGGCAGCTTCGATCGGTTTTTCCCGGCCGATGACGACGTGGCCGGTCACGAAGCTCTTCTGGAGCGCGTGCCGAATCTTGACACGTTCGAGAGGGAGGGCAGCTTCTGGGGGCGGCATGTGAAGACCTCTCTCGGCAACACGCTGCGCCTGCTGCGGCCGCTGATCATTCTCGACGAAGGGCACAAGGCATACAGTCCGAACGCTAAGGCGACGCTCGAAGGATTCAATCCGTGCATGGTCGTCGAGCTGTCGGCGACCCCACCCAAGGGAGCCAACGTGCTCGTCGATATTCGGGGGCAGGAGCTGAACAGGGAGGAGATGATCAAGCTCGATCTGCACATCAGGAACAGCGCGAGCGCGAGCTGGAAGAATACGCTGCTCGCGTCGATCGAGCACCGCAAGCGACTCGAAGAAGAGGCGCGGCTGCACGAAGCGGCAACGGGCGTGTACATCCGCCCCATCTGCCTGATCCAGGTGGAACGCACCGGCAAGGACCAGCGCCGGCCTGGCGTGGTGCATGCCGACGACGTCCGGGACTATCTGCTGCGGCATCCCGCCATCGGCGCGGAGCAGATCGCCATCAAGACGAGCCAGCGGGATGAACTGAAAGACGTGGACGAAGCTGGCGGCCTGCTGTCGCGCAACTGCCCGGTTCGGTTCATCATCACCAAGCAGGCGTTGCAGGAAGGTTGGGACTGCTCGTTCGCCTACGTGCTGGCGATCCTGACGAACCCCGGCTCGAAGAGTGCGTTGACGCAGCTCGTCGGGCGTATCCTCCGGCAGCCTTACGCAAAGAAGACCCACGTCGCCTGGCTGGACGAGAGCTATGTGTTCTGCTTTCGGCGCCGGGGCGCCGACTTGCTCCAGGAGGTCCGCAAGGGCTTTGGTCTGGAGGGACTCCAAGGGCTGGAAGGCAAGATCATGACCGATGCCGAAGGGCCGATGGGGCCGGGCGGCATGATCACGACCGAACAACGCGAGCGGTATCGAGCGGCGACCCACGGTCTCGTGCTGCCCGCATTCATGATCAAGGACGAGCGGGAATGGCGGTTGGTGCACTACGAAGCGGATATTCTGTCGCGGGTGCCGTGGGATGAAGTGGACGTCAGCGCCTTGTTCGATCTGGCGCTCAGGGCGGAAGGCCGGAGAGACTTCGATCTGCACGCCGGATTGGATGGCGACCCCCTGATGGTTGATCCTGAATCCGTAGCCGGCCGAACGCCGGTCGCCAAAGAGCACGCGATTGACTACTTCTTCGCGTCCAGCCACCTGCTGGACGTGATGCCCAACCCGTGGCGAGGCCGCGAGGTTGCCCGCCGGGTATTCGGCGCGCTGCTCGGCAAGTATCCGCACGAACGCGTGGCTACGAATCATGTTTTCGTTCTCGAAGAGCTCCGTAAACATCTGGAAGCGGAACGCGACCGGTTGTCACGACAGGTGTTCGAGGAGCTGCTCGACGAGGGAGTGATGCGGTTTCTTGTCGTGACGGACGTTCTGGATGTCAATCGTCTACCCAGGACAATCGACGCAGTTCAGGGAAAGCAGGCCAACCGTGAGGACGGTGGCCAGTATCTGCTCAACCTGTTCGAGCGTACTAACGAGGACGAACTGAACGGACTGGAGAACAAGGTCGCGACCTATCTGGATCAACAGGAGCGCCTGTTCTTCTGGTACCGGAATCGCGCGCGCAAGGACTACTACGTGCAGGGATGGAGGCGTGGTCGGATCTACGCGGACTTCATCTTTACCCTGAAGCCGGACGAGCCCAACACCGGCGACGCATACCATCAGGTTTTCGTGATCGAGACCAAGGGTCTCCATCTCGAGCAATATGCGGACACGGCTTACAAACGTTCGGTCTTCGATATCTGCTCGGAGCACGCGACGAAGAAAGACTGGGCGGAGTTCGTGCCTGCCATGCGCGACAAGGTAATGCGTTTCGAGATCGTCGATGAAGGCGAGTGGGAGCAACGGCTGAACGCGATGCTCGCGATGTAGTCACGTGGCTAGCCCGCATATCTCACCGATCTCCTACTGCGGACGCCGATCCGCTTTCGGTGAACGGGCGTACTCCCTCGAGCCACTTCGACATAGTCACCACTATGCCTTCAGTGTCTCTCAGTCCGTGCGCCCACCCACCGCGGCGTCTCGACATCCTCGCTACGAAGCTCGGTGAGATATACGGGCTAGCGGGACTGTGCTAATGAGCGAAGTCGAGCGTCGGATGGGTCTGACAGTGTCGAGGGTGCATGTGCTGGGTGGTCGGCGTCAGTGCGAGAGGGTTCGTCAGCGCGTGCGTGCGATGGCGCCGGGATTCGAAGATCTGGACGACCACGACATCGTTCGCGATGATCCGGTAGTGCGGATCGCGCGCGATCGCGGCAAACCACTGGCGAATTCGTCGGCGCTACGCCGGTTTGAACAGCATGCCGGCGGCGGCGCTCGCGAAGACCTGGCACCCGAGCACCAGGTCCTCCTCGGCGGTGTCTTCCTCGAAGGCATGGCTGATGCCGCCGATGCTCGGGACGAACATCATCGCCGCGGGCATGTGGCGGGCCAGGACCTGTGCGTCGTGCACCGCCGCGCTCGGCATCCGCACCCAGTCTCCCGGGGCGTGGCGTTCCGCCGCCGCCTCGATGTGCCCGCGCAGCCCTTCGTCCATGAGGGCGGGGATCGAGGGCGGGCTCGCCTCCCTCACCGTGACCTCGGCGCGGCCCCGCCGGTTGGCTTCCTCGGCGAGGGTGCGGGCGTGCGCGTCCAGGCGATCGAGGACCGCCACGTCCTGGTCCCGGAACTGCAGGTTCATCTCGGCGCGGCCCGGCACGATGCTCTCGAAGCCGGGATGGAAGCGCATCCATCCGATGGTCCAGACGCTGCGTTCTCCGGCGTGCCCGGGGAAGGTCTCGTAGACCCGGTGGGCGAGCTCGACCAGGGTGTGACCGGCGTCGCGCCGCAGCGCCATCGGCGTGGTGCCGGCGTGGTTCTGCTGTCCCGCGACCGAGACCGTGAGATTGCGCGCGCCGACGATGCCGGTGACCACCCCGATGCGCTTGCCTTCGTGCTCGAGCCAGGGGCCCTGCTCGATGTGCGCTTCCGCGTAGCCGAGGTACCGGTCCGGCTCGCAGTGCTGGACCGCCGTCCCTTCCAGGCCCGCCTCCCGGAGCGCATCTCGCAGGGTCGTCCCCTCCACGTCGGCGCGGTCGTACGCGATTTCGTCGATCTCACCGCAGAAGGCGTGGCTTCCGAGGCAGCCGAAGAAGCGCCCCTCTTCGTCGATCCAGGAGGCGACGTCCACGGCCAGGTCGCGGGTCTCGGGGCACTCCTGCAGGGCCCGGGCCACTTCCAGCCCGTAGATGACGCCCATCGCCCCGTCGAGCCAGCCTCCCTCGGGCTGGGTGTCGGTGTGCGACCCGATGAGGAGCGCGCGGCCGGGTTTGGGAGAACGGCCGAACACCGTGCCGACGCCGTCGATGCGCGCCTCGAGCCCCGCCTCGCGCAGCGCTTCGCAGAGCCAGCGGCGCGACTCCATGTCGATGGGAGTGAGCGACTGGCGGACGACGCCGGTGCCGCAGGCGCCGAAGGCGCGGAGGCGGTGGAGGTCGCCGAGCAGGCGATCCGGGTTGATCCTGACCTCGGGTGGGTTCATGTTGCTCATACTTCCGCAGCCGACGATTCCCCAAGTGTAGACAACCTTCGCCGTGCGGAACGAGACCCCCGGCAAGCGGCTTCCGGCGACCGCGGTGCCGCACGCTCCCTCCACCCCCGGCGGCCAACAGGAAAAGCGAATATGGCGGAACCGAGCGCGTTGCCGACTTTCTCCGCCGAGGAGTACGAGCGGCGCATCCGGGCGGTGCGCGCCGGCCTCGAAGCGAGGGGCCTGGCGGCGCTCCTGCTCTTCTCCCAGGAGAGCCACTACTACCTGTTCGGCTACGACGGCACCGGCTTCGTGTTCTTCCAGGCGGTGCTGCTCCCCGCCGGCGAGGGGGAGCCGGTGCTGCTGTGCCGCCGGCCCGATGTCGCGCAGGCGAGGGACACATCCACCATCACCGACATCCGGGTGTGGCAGGACGCCGAGGATGCCCGTCCCGCCCGCGACCTCAAGGAGATCCTGGCCGAGAAGGGTCTTGCCGGCGCCCGAGTCGGTATCGAGCTCGACACCTACGGCCTGACCGCGGCGAACTATCGCATGGTGGCAGAAGAGCTCGAGGGATTCTGCGTGCTCGAGGATGCGTCTTCCCTGGTGCGGGGTCTGAGGCTCGTCAAGTCGGCGTCCGAGATCGCGCACACCCGCCGCGCCGCCGCGCTCGCGGACGATGCGGTGGAAGCGATCTTCCGCGCCGCCCGGCCCGGCGTGCTCGACAGCCGCCTCGGCGCCATCGGCCTCGCCGCGGTTCTGGAGGGCGGCGGCGACCCCGCGCCGGCGGAGCCCCTGGTCAACTCCGGCGCCAAGGCGGTATACGGGCGCAGTGTGACCGGACCGCGCCCGCTCGCGGAACGCGATCAGCTTCTCGTCGAGCTCGCCGGCACTTGGCGGCGCTACAACTGCTGCATCGAACGCACGATCCTGCTCGGCCCGCCGAGTGCAGCGCAGCGCGACCTGTACGCCGTGGTGCGGGACGCGATCGAGGCGGTCATCGAGGCGTTTCGCCCCGGCGAGCCGCTCGGCCGGGTGGACGAGGTACACCGGCGCCGCCTGGATGCGGCCGGCTACGCCGAGGAGCGCTACGCGGCGTGCGGGTACTCGCTCGGCGCCACCTACCGGCCGAGCTGGATGGACGTGCCTCCGATGATCTATGCCGGCAACTCCCTCGAGATGCGCCCGGGCATGGTGTTCTTCCCCCACGTGATGCTCGGCGACAAGCGCCGAGGTCTGGTGGTCGGCCTGGGCAACACCGTGCTCGTGACCGAGCGCGGCGCGGAATCGCTGACCCGGCTCCCGCTCGACCTTCTCGTCAAGGAGTGAGCGGGTCCGTACTGAAGGACCGCATCCGCGGAACCTCGACGGCGCTCGCGCCGTGCCGCTGGCTGAGGACGGAGCGCTCGCGAAGTCGATTGTGTGGCCCGTCCTCTGCCCCGAGTCCGGCAGCACTTGGCTTTGGGCGCCGGAGGATGCGTGCGGCCCGGTCATGGAGCGCTTCGGCTATCTGCGCAGCGCGCGGCCGCGCCGGATTGCCCCTGACTCCGGATGCCCTCGGCTATCTCCGTCATTCCTGCGGAAGCCTTCCCGGGTGGAGGACCGCCCCGTGCCCGATCACGCGAGGGGGAGGTCCTGCCCGGTGACCCTCTTCCAGCGCCGCTTGAAGACCGCCCACTCCGCTTCCCGGCGGCTGCTGAAGGTCTGATCCCCGAGCAGGCGCACGGGAGCGCCCCGGCGGCCGTCCAGCTCGCCGAGGACCCAGCGCCGGTGTCGCTCCAGGCACACCAGCACGTGTCGGCCCTCCGGCGGCTCCCGGCGCAGGCGGTTCAGGAGGCGCAACAGGTCCGGGCGGTGCGGACCTTCGGGCCGGTCCCGGTAGGCCCGGGCGAGGGGGAGATCGGCTTTCGGGTCGATCTCGTAGAGTGGCTCCACTTGCAACGCGGCCTTTCCTCGCGATGGAATGGCGACTCTATCCGGAGGGGAGCGAAAGGTCATGCCCAAGGTCGCAGTGCAATCGCCCCGGGCGCCGCGCGGCCCCGGGCCCTACTCGCCCGCGCTGCGGGTGGGGGACTTCGTGTTCGTGTCCGGCCAGGCGTCCATCGATCCGGACAGCCACGAGATCGTCGGCGAGACGATCGAGGAGCAGACGCGCAACGCGCTGACCTGCATCGAGGCCCTGCTGGAAGAGGCGGGGGCGACGCTCGACGACGTCGTGAAGGTCACCACCTTTCTCACCCGGGCCGAGGACTACGAGCGCTTCTCGGCCGTCTACGAGGAATTCTTCCGCGATGAGCCGCTGCCGACCCGCTCCACCGTGGCGGCGGCGCAGGTGTGGGATCACCTGGTCAAGATCGAGTGCATCGCGTACATCGGGAAAGACTGAGGAGATCTCCAGGGCGCGTCCCCCGGCGCGCGGATTGGGCCGCGCCGCGCCGTCCGGGAGGTAGGGGACGCCTCGTCGCGCTCACCGGAGGAGGATAGGCTGATGTGCCGGCGCCTCTGCCGGATGACGATGCATCAACGAGGAGGCAGGCGGCGTCGGGTTGCGCCGTTCAGGCGAGCGCGCCGCGCGCCAGCGAGAGGGTTCGCGCCTCCGGACGCTTCAGCCTGAGCATCAGCAGCCGCAGGCGATTGTGGAACTCCTCGCGGCTGACCTCGACCGAGCGCAGATGGCGCATCCCCCGGGAGTCGTCGTAGGCGGCGCGGCCGTGGATCACCCGTTGGTTGTCGTAGGCGAGGATGTCGCCGGGCTCGAGCATGAAGCGGATCTCGAAGTCGGGATGGCGCATGAGGGCGGAGAGCTTGCGCTGGGCGTCGTGCATCGGTTCCACCAGCTCGGCCGGCAGATCGAGCGGCGCGGCGGACTGCCGGTTGGAGTAGCGAAATCCTGCCACCTCGCCGAGGTAGTCCACGGAAATGACACAGGCCTCCGTGTAGTAGGCGGCACGCCCCTCGATGTACCGATAGAACTGGATGGGCACGGTGCAGAGCAGCTCGAACGCCTCCGGCTCGGTCTCGCGCAGCACCCGCGCGATCTCGAACGCATCCGCCAGCACGCTCTCTCCGCCCACCCCGCTCGTTCGGAGGCAGTGAAAGAAGTTGATACCGAGGGGGGTATGGCGATAGCACTGATCGGTGTGCTTGGGGATCGCGGCCGGCACGTCGGTGAAGAACAGCTTCTTCCTTCGCGTCTTGATATCGGAATAGGGCCCGAGCGAGTCCGACGTGATGCGATGCCCGAACAGGTCGGCGAAGCGCTTCAGCGTCCGGAGCGTGAGAGGTGCGCCCCGTATCCGCGAGAATCCGTAGTCACGGAGATGCTCGAAGGCCGCGAGCCTCGCGGCGTCGTCTTCGACGACTCGCCGGTAGTCGAAGGCCGGGAGCCGATCGATGAACGAGGCATCCCAGAGCCTGGGCCGGTGGCGGCGTGCGAGACGGGCCGTCTCGGAGTAGCAGTGAGCGCGCAGCCAGGCAGGCTCGTACCGGCTCTCGTGCCCGTCGTGGTCCCACACGACGTGCAGCCTGCCTGCGTCGTCGACCCGCGCGTCGCGGGGCGCCACGTTTCCGGGGATGTCGGCCATCATCACTGTGCCGATACCCGAGTCCAGATCGCCGCAGGTCGCGCAGGCACAGTTGAAACGCAGCCACACGTAGTGAAAGACGCTCTCGTGCCCGTCGTTCCATCCGACACTGAAGGCGCGATCGCCCGGGTCGAGACGCCGGATCGCGGGGGCGTCATGGGCAGGGAACGCGGTGACCGCCATTGCTCTTCTCCTCATGCCTTCGGCGTATAGCACATCACCGGCATGCCGCGCTCGGCGGCGAAAAGGTGCGAGCCGATGGAGTCACCGAGCAGGAAGAGCGGTGGATGCGGCTTCTGCAGGGGCTTGGGGTGTACCGTCATCGCGACGTACTCGCCGTCCGGGGCGTAGTAGCGCGCGTCACGGTTCAGGAGCGGATTGGTCTCCTTGAAGCCGGGAACCGGGAACTCGTAGAACTCGCCCTTGTGGCGGAAGGGTTCGTCCTTCCAGGCGTCCACGAGCATGTCGAGCACTTCGGCAAAGATCCTCCGGGTCGCCTCCGGGTCGTCGTGCCGGTGGAACAACTGGATGTTCGTGCGCCGGCTCGCCCCTTTCATCACGCCGCAGTCCAGCCGTCCCCCGCTGGCGATGTCCAGAATGGCGATGTCTTCGGCGAGACGCAGGGGGTGCCAGTCCGGGACGGCCACCCCGCCGGTCCCGACCCGGATTGTCGTCGTGTGCGCGGCAGGGTCCATGCACATCAGCACGGGATTCGGCGTGCTGTTGTTCCAGCCGTCTATCGCGCCGAAATGATGCTCGGGCAGCCAGTAGGTGCTGAAGCCGGCCGCTTCACACAGAGCGATCTGTTCCCGGAACTCGGCGATCATCCGACCCCAGTTCCTCACGTAGTCCATGTCGCCGTAGTGCAGGTTCGGAGTGGTGTCGAATCGCATGGTTGCCCCTTGGCCGGTCACCGGGCTCGGAAACGCGCCCTGGATCTACCGAACCCCGGACCCCGCGCATCCGTGATTGGTTGACGAATTTGCGTCCCGGAAAGTCATGGACTCCCACCCCCGATCGGGGTCGGGGACAAGCTTGCGCGGGAATGACGATACTCGAATCAGGGGCCATCCCCGGTGTTGGTCGACACTGCCCGCGGGTCGGGGAGGGCATGACGACACTCACATTGGGGGCTGTTCCAGTCTCGGGTACTATTCTCCGTCATTCCCGCGCAAGCGGGAATCCATGTGCGCCAGCCGAACCCGGATGGGAAGCACCGGGGACAACCCTGCAGGGGGTTGAAACCGCGGGCAACCCTCTTCTCCGGCTGGTACTCCCTGCGTGCGCCGGGGAACATGGTCGGGGGGGCGCTCGAGGGGGGCCGATGCTCTCCATCCTGGGGTACAGCGACACGATGAGCGCGGCGCCCGGTGAGGCCATTCGCTTCATGGTGAGCTGCGAGGATGGCGCCTCGTCGTTCGAGGCCCGGATCGTGCGCCTGCTCTGCACCGACGACCACCCCGAGGGGCCGGGGCGCCGGGAGCGGGAGGTGGAGAGCCCGGTCACGGGCCCCTGGCCCGGGCGGCGGCAGCCCATCCACATGGGCTCCTGCGTCGTCGTGCCCGATTGTGCCGCCCTCGACGCTCTGGAGTCCTTCACCCTCCAGGTGCTGGTCTGGCCGACGACCCCGACCTGCGGGCGCCAGGGCCTCGCGACCCGGTGGTGCAACACCGCAGGTCAGGGCTTCGGGCTCGTGATCGACGGGGGGTGCGCCGCCCTGATGCTCGGCCGCGGCGGTGGCGAGCCGGCGCTCGTGTCGAGCGGGAAGCCGCTGCTGGCGCGCGAGTGGCACCGGGTGACCGCGAGCTACGACGCCCGCCGCGGCATCGCCCGGGTCGTCCAGACTCCGCTCTCTTCCCGGGCCACGGCCGCGAGCACGGACGATGTCGCCCGGCAGGTGGGACGCAGCCTCCACGCAGCGCCCGATGCGCCCCTGCTCTTCGCGGCCTGGCAGGAGACGCCGTCCGGCCCGCGCCGGGTGACCGGCGGCCACTACAACGGGAAGCTGGAGGCCCCGCGCTTGGCCGCGGAGGCGCTGAGCGAAGGCGAGATCGCCTCCCTCGCCCCCGAGGCTCTCGTGGGAGCCTGGGACTTCTCGCGGGACATCGCCGGCGAGGTGGTCACCGATCTCTCCCCGGCGCGCCTGCACGGTCGCACCGTGAACCTGCCCGCCCGCGCGGTCACCGGACACGACTGGACGGGCGAGAGCCTGTCCTGGCGGGAGAGTCCGGACCAGTACGGCGCCATCCACTTCCACGACGACGACCTCGCGGATGCGGGATGGGAGGCCGATTTCAGTCTGGAGGTGCCCGAGGACATGCCGAGCGGCGTGTACGCGGCGCGGCTCGAGTCCGGGAGCGGTCTCGACTACGTGCCCTTCGTGGTCCGGCCGCGGGCCGGCCGAGCCGCGGCACCGCTCGCCTTCGTGCTCCCGACCGCCACCTGCACCGCCTACGCGAACACCCGCCTCGCGGTCTCCGACCCCCTGGACGAGATCGTGCGCGGCTCGCTCTACGAGCTCTTCGAGGCGGACCTCCATCTCCAGGAGCACCCCGAGCTGGGCCGCTCGCTGTACGACGCGCACTTCGACGGCAGCCCCGTGGTGTACTCCTCGCGACTGCGCCCGGTCCTCAACATCCGGCCCGGCACCCGGCTGTGGAACTTCAACGCCGACATGATGGTGGTCGAGTGGCTGGACGCGAAGGGCATCGCCCACGATGTCGTCACCGACGAGGACCTCGACCGGGACGGGCTCGCGCTCCTCGCGCCCTACCGGGCGGTCCTCACCGGTAGCCACCCCGAGTACCTCTCCCCCGCGATGATGGCCGCGTTCGAGGGCTACCTCGCAGGGGGAGGGCGGCTCATGTACCTGGGCGGTAACGGCTTCTACTGGCAGATCGCCTTTCATCGGCACGAGCGCGGGATCGTGGAGTGCCGCAAGAGCGAGGGTGTGCGGAACTTCGAGCTGGAGCCGGGAGAGCGCCATCACAGCTTCGACGGCCGGGCGGGCGGACTGTGGCGGAGTAGGGGACGGGCCCCCAACCGCCTCGTCGGGGTGGGCACGAGCGCCTTCGGGTTCGACTCCTGCGGCCACTATCGGCGCACCGCAGCGAGCTTCGACCCGCGCGCGGCGTTCATCTTCGAGGGCATCGGCGCGGACGAGGCGATCGGCGACTTCGGCCTGGTCGGCGGTGGGGCGGCGGGGATCGAGGTCGACCGCTACGAGCGCGCGCTCGGCTCACCCGCCCATGCGCTGGTCGTCGCCCGTTCCGCCGGGCTCTCCCGCTGCTATCTCCCCGCCCCGGAGGAGGTGCCCTGCCTGCACCCGGCCATGAGCGGGGACGAGAACCCCGAGGTCCGCGCCGACATGGTCTTCTTCGAAGGCCCGAGGGGCGGCGCGGTGTTCTCCACCGGCTCGATCGCGTGGGCGACCAGCCTCTGCCCCCGCAACGCCGACAACAACGTGTCGCGCATCACGGAGAACGTGCTCCGGCGCTTCCTCGACGCCGAGCCCTTCGCCTGAGCCGACCGGCGCCCCGGCCTTCGGGGCGCCGGTCGCTGCGACGGCCGCGGCTGCGTCACTCCGAACCTGCACGGACGCGACCCGCGTTCCTGCGCTCGTGAACCCCTTGGCTATGGCTTGGCCGGGCAGGTGGCGGCAATTCCCGTCAGGCGAACCACCAGCGCTCCGGGAGCCGGAGCCCGTCCATCTGGGTGTTGGTGGCGAGCGGACCGTGCCGGAGCCGGTCGGTGGTGGCCATGAGGTCGGAGGCGAAGAGCGGAACCAGCGTGCCGCCCTCGTCGTGGACGATGCGTTGCATCTCCACGTACATCTCCCGCCGCTTCGCTTCGTCGAGCATCGCCCGGGCCTCGACGAGGAGCCGGTTGAAGCGCTCGTGCTTCCAGTGGGCGTCGTTCCAGGCCGCGTTCTCGGCGTAGGCGGTCGAGAACATCATGTCCTCGGTCGGGCGCCCGAACCAGAAGCAGAAGCACCAGGGCGACTTGAGCCAGGTGTCGTTCCAGTAGCCGTCCTCGGGCACCCGTTCGACGGTGATGTCGATGCCGGCCCGGGCGGCGTGCTCCCGCATGAGGACGCCGGTGTCCACCGCGCCGGGGAAGGCGGCGTCGGCAGCCTGCAGCGTCACCGTGAGGGTGCTGTGGCCCGCCTTCCGGAGATGGAAGCGGGCGCGGTCGGGGTCGTAGGGGCGCTGCGGGATCTCCTCGTCGGTGGCGTGATAGCGGTTGGCCCGGCTGATCGGGTGGTCGTTGCCGAGCACCCCGGTGCCGCGCAGGATATTGTCGAGCAGGTGCTGGCGGTCTACCGCGTACTTGAGCGCGAGCCGGACGTCGTTGTCGTCGAAGGGCGCGAGGCCGGTGTGCATCGGCGCGGTGTAATGCTGGGTGCCGTTGGTCTGCTCCACCACGATGCCCGGGGCTTGCCGCAGGAGGTGCACGGTCTTGCGCTCGCAGCGGTTCATGACGTCGATCTCGCCCGTCTGCAGCGCATTGGTGCGCGCGCTGATGTCCGCGATGCCCAGGGTCTCCACTTCGTCGAAGTGCGCGCGGCCCGCCTTCCAGTAGTTCGGATTGCGCCCGACGAGCGCGCGCACCCCCGGGTTGAAGCTCTCCAGCACGTAGGGTCCGGTGCCGATGCCCCGGTTGAACTCCTCGATCGTCTTCGTGCCGTCGGGGAAGATGCTCATGTGGAACTCGCTGGTGATGTAGGGGAAGTCCGCGCTCCCTCCCGACAGCGTGAAGACCACCCGGTGCTTGCCGTCGGCCTTGATGTCGGTGATCGCCTCCAGGATTCCCTTGGCGCCGGACCTGCTGTCCTCGCCGCGGTGATGGTTGAAGGAGTAGATGACGTCCTGCGCCTCCAGGGACTTGCCGTTGTGGAACTCGACGTCCTTGCGCAGGTCGAAGGTCCACTGCGACGCATCCGGGGTCGATTCCCAGTGCTCCGCGAGCTCCGGAACGGGGTTGCCCTCGTGGTCGATCTCCACGAGGTTGTTCATGGTCTGGCCGTGGGTGATGAGGGCTTGCATGATGGTGACCGAGAGGGCCGGGTCCAGGGAGTCGCTCGTGAAGGCGTCGGTGACGCCCATGCGCAGCCGTCCGCCCTGCTTCGGCTCCTCCGCGCGGGCGGCCTCGCTCAGGAGCGCCGGAGCGGCGGCGCCGACTCCGAGCGCGGCGGCTCTCTCCATGAAGGCCCGGCGGGTGATACGGCCCTCTTTCAGCCATCGTCCGATTCGGTCCAGCTCCGACATCGCGGGTCTCCTTCGTTGCGCGTCCCCCGGTCGTTGGGAGTGCCGGGGGCGCTTCGGGGACGGATGCGAGGCGCCGTCGCCGGGCGCCGTTCGCGCTGCCAGCCCGGCACATGCCCGGAGGGTAGCACCCGGCAGTAGTGCTGGCGAGCGCGGAGCCTGCGTCTCGGGGAGCATTCAGAAGTCGATGTCGGGCGCTCGTCCGGGCATCCGAGCCCGTCATTCCCGCACCCCCTCCCGTCATTCCCGCGCCCCTCCCGTCATTCCCGCGAAAGCGGGAATCCA
>CAYFYD010000007.1:0-24063 GCA_964347195.1 uncultured Ectothiorhodospiraceae bacterium | reverse complement strand
CATGACGAAGATCGTCGCCGGCAAGAAGCTGTGGAACTACGACAACCTCGAGCCGACCGAGAAGAAGCTGGTGCTGTGACGGAAGCACCCCATCCCAAGATGCAGGAGCAGATCCCGAGATGAGCCAGATCCCGCCGGAGGCAGGCGCCAGGCGCCAACGCAACGTCCATCACCTGGGCAACAGCGCTCTGTTCACTCCCCAGGTCATCGACGACATCCACATCAAGTCCGAGCTCGGCCGCTACCGCATGCGCGGCTTCTCGATGTTCAAGAAGATCCCGTCCTGGGACGACCTCACCTTCCTCCCCGGCACCCTGACCCGCTTCGTGATCGAGGGGTACCGGGAGAAGTGCCTGACGAAGACCGTGCTCGGGCCGCGCGCCAAGCGCCCGCTCGAGCTCGACATACCCGTCTACATCACCGGCATGAGCTTCGGGGCGCTGAGCTACGAGGCCAAGACCGCGCTCGCGCGCGGCGCGACGATGGCGGGCACCGCCACCTGCTCGGGCGAGGGCGGGATGATCCCGGACGAGCGTCGCTACTCCTCGAAGTGGTTCTACCAGTGCATCCAGTCGCGCTACGGCTTCAACCCCCATCACCTGCGCCTCGCCGACGGCTGCGAGTTCTTCATCGGCCAGGGCTGCAAGGTCGGTCTCGGCGGCCACCTCATGGGGCAGAAGGTCACCGACCAGGTGGCGGAGATGCGTTCGCTGCCCGCCGGCATCGACCAGCGCTCGCCCGCGCGCCATCCCGACTGGCTCGGCCCGGACGACCTCGCGCTCAAGGTGCAGGAGGTGCGCGAGGCGACGAACTGGGAGATCCCGATCCAGCTCAAGCTCGGCGCCGCGCGCGTCTACGACGACGTGCGCATGGCGGCCAAGACCGACCCCGACTGCATCTACATGGACGGGATGGAGGGCGGTACCGGCGCCGGGCCCCACCTCGCCTCGGAGGAGACCGGGGTGCCGGGGATCGCCGCGATCCGGCAGGCGCGCAAGGCGCTCGACGATGTGGGCAGGAGCGGCGAGATCTCGCTCGTCTACGCGGGCGGGATCCGCAACGGCGGGGATGTCGCGAAGGCGCTCGCGCTCGGCGCGGACGCGGTCGCGATCGGCCACTCCGCGTTGATGGCGCTCAACTGCAACAAGGACATCCCCGAGGCGGACTACGAGGAGGAGATGGGAGTCGAGGCGGGCTACTGCTACCACTGCCACACCGGGCGCTGTCCGGTGGGCGTCGCGACCCAGGACCCGAAGCTGCGCGCGCGCCTCGACCCGGACGCGGCGGCGGAGCGCGTGTACAACTTCCTGCACTGCCTCGCGATCGAGTGCCAGATGATGGCCCGCGCCTGCGGCAAGACCAACGTGCATTCGCTCGAGCCGGAAGACCTCGCCGCCCTCACGATGGAAGCCTCCGCGCTCGCGATGGTGCCGCTCGCGGGCTCCCAGCACACCGTCGGCCGGCCCGACATGACGAGGTACTGAGCCATGAGCGACACGCGGGACATCGATCACTATCTCGTCACCGACGGCCTCGACACCGAGCGCGAGAAGGACATCGGCCAGCACATCGGCTACCGCTACGACGTCAACCTGGTGCCCGACTACTCGCGCCTGACCCCCTTCCTCGGGAAGTACCTCGAGATCATGGGCTGGGACGACCTCAACTGGCTGGAAGACGTGCACATGGGCTACGAGGAGGGCCGGCCCGCCGTCTTCGACCGCAACATCAACGGCTGGGTCAGCGTGCCGGAGGACCTCGAGCTGCCCGACAACCAGCAGGACCGCGACATGATCGCCCGGGAGCTGCTGATCAAGTTCCAGATGTCGCCGCGCCATCCGATGGTGGAGCTGAACCGCGCGTACCGGAAGTTCTGAGCCGTAGCTCATGTTCGAGGGCAGGCTCGCGGTCGTCACCGGCGGGACCCGCGGCATCGGCCGCGCGGTGGCGGAGAGGCTGCGCGACGCAGGGGCGCGGGTGCTCGTCACCGGCACCACGGCCGAAGGACCGGTCCCCGAGGGCTGCGACTACCGGGTGGCGGACTTCGGCGACGAGGCGTCGACACAGGCCCTTGCCGACCTGCTGCGCCGGCGAGAGCCGCTCATCCTCGTCAACAACGCCGGCGTCACCAACCCCCAGCCCTTCGGGGAGGTCGATGCGCGGGAGTTCCTCCGGGTGCACCGCATCAACCTCGTGGCGCCGCTGGTGCTCGCGCGCGCGGTGCTGCCCGGGATGCGGGCGGCGCGGTGGGGGCGCATCGTCAACGTCGGATCGATCTGGGGAGTGATCAGCAAGGCGGGACGCGCCACCTACTCCTCGTCCAAGTCCGGGCTGGCCGGCATGACCGCGGCCCTCGCGGCGGAGGTGGCGGCGGACGGGATCCTCGCGAACTGCGTCGCTCCCGGATTCGTGGAGACGGATCTGATGGCCGGGGTGGCGACGGAAGAGGAGCGGGCCGCCCTCGCGGCCCAAGTGCCGATGAAGCGGCTCGGCCGGCCCGGCGAGATCGCGGTGTTCATCGCCTGGCTGTGCAGCCCGGAGAACACCTACATCAGCGGACAGCAGCTCGTCATCGACGGCGGTTACACGATGGTGTGAGTCCTTCACCGCCTTCCCCTTCGCCGGAGGGCCACCCGGGCACCGTCCCGCTCCGCCGGGCGGGCGCTCATCCCCTTCCGGTGCGCCCAGCGTACCTCTTTGGTGACGGAGGCGGGTCGAGGGCCGGCGATGACCGTGTTCAGGGACCCCGCAATCCTTCGGCGAGGACGCGTATGTGCTCCACCCCCACTCCGCAGCAGCCGCCCACGATCGCGGCGCCCGCTTCCACCCAGCGCCTGGCATCGGCCAGGTACAGGTCCGGTGATACCTGATCGACGAAAGTCCAGCTCGGTCGCGTCCAGTAGCCGGCGTTGGGATACGCGCCGACCGGTCCGGAGAACGCCGCGCGCAGGACCTTGACCGCATCCTCGGTCACATCCCGGACCGAGTGCATCATGAGGACGGCCGAGCCACCCACCGACATGATCTCCCGTACCGCGTCCGCCAGCGGCCCGTAGCTCTCCGTCACACCGCTGGCTTCGCTGCTCTCCTCGATGCCGAACATGACGCCGCCGGTGTCGCGGTCGCGAACGCAACTGATGGAAACCCACACCGGGACACCCAGAGCTTTCGTCGCATCCACCATTGCCTTGACGGTGCGCGCGGTGGACCCCAGGGTCTCGAGGACCAGCAGGTCGACCCCTTCATCGACGAGAATCTCTCCCTGGGCACGAAAGTGATCGGACATCGTCTCCAGGGCGAGGTGGCCGAAGCGGCCGTAGGTCCCGACCGATCCCGCCACCACGATTGATTCCGCCCGCGAGGACCGGCGGCGCTCCTCGAGGGCGATCCGCGCCGCGCGCCGGTTCCAGGCCTCGAAGTGGGCGCCGAGCCCGCAGCGCTGCATGGCCTCACGGGTGGCGGAGAAGCTGTTGGTGGTGATGACGTCGGCGCCGGCCTCGACGTAACGCCGGTGGACCCGGTGAACCAGGTCCGGATGATCGGCAATGGCACGGGCGCACCAGAGCTCCTGGTCCATGCGGGCACCCAGACGCTCGAGCTCGGTACCATTGGCGCCGTCCAGAATGACCGGTCCCCCGGCCTGCAGCCGAGCTTCGAGTCGTTGGAATGCTGCCATGCGCGAGACCTCCGCCCGGCTCACCCGCACGTACAATCACCGGGGGATGGTACGGTGTCAACCAGGGTGGGGGCGCGGCGGCAGGGCCCACTCGTCACTCGTGCTGCGGTCCGGACGCGCACCGGGGACCCCGGTAGACGGTGCGGGAGCGAGGGGCCGGCTCCGGCACCTCCACGAGGCGCCAGGGACACGCACCTCGCGTGCGAGGCCGCCCGTGGATTCCCGCTTCCGCGGGAATGACGACATGACACCCACCGTCATGAACGTCCAGGAAGATGCAATCGTGCCAAGCGAAGTGGTCAACCGACGGGGTTTCATCCATGAACATCCAGGAAGATCTGGACATCAACGATACCGTGCGGGTCAGCTCCCGGTGCTTCGAGGTGTCGCCCTATCTCGAACGATACGACGGCCCGGACATGGTGCGCGGTGTCTACGCCGGCCGTTTTTTCACGATCTACAACGGCGAGGACCCGGTGCAGAAGTACTGGACGCTGCGTCGCAAGGCCCTGATCTATGATGTGCCCGAGAAGCCGGTGGAGATATCCGGCCCGGATGCGGTGCCCTTTCTCGAGCGAGTGCTCTCGCGAAAGGTCGCCACCCTCGGCGAGGGACGAGGTCGCTATGCGATCGCCTGCACGCCGCAGGGCGGGGTGTTCATGGACGGCGTGCTGTTCCGCCTGGGACGCGACCGTTTCTGGTACGTGCAGGCGGACGGTGCCTTCGAGACTTGGCTGACCGCGCACAGCGGCGGCTACGACATCACGACATCGGATCCGCAATCACGCGTGATCCAGATCCAGGGACCGGCGTCGATGGAGATCATGCAGGCGGCATCCGCCGGGCGGATCGACGCGAGCATGCGGCGCTTCCGGTCGGGGTTTTTCGACCTCGGGGGGCAGCCGCTCTACGTCTCGCGCACCGGGTTCACCGGTGAGCTCGGCTACGAGGTCTACAGCAACGGCGAGACGACCGATCATCTCGCCCTGTGGGACCACCTGATGGCAGCGGGCGAAGCGTACGGGATGGAGTTTTCGAGCACACGCTCCATGACCATCCGCCGCATCGAGGCGGGGATACTGGGCAACATGACCGACATGGACACGAGCATGACGCCGTTTCAGGCGGGCCTGGGGGCCTTCGTCGACATGGACAAGGGCGACTTCATCGGCCGCGCCGCGCTGGTCGACGCGGACCGCCGTACCCTGCTGTATGGCGTGACCTGCAGCGACGCCGTTCCCGGGCGGGGCAGCACAGTGCTCGACGGCGAGAGGCCGGTCGCAACCCTCACCGCGGGCGTCGCTTCACCGACGCTGGGACGCGGCATCGCCTACGCCCGATTCCGGGAGCCCGGGGAGTGGAGCGGCCGCGAGCTGGAGGTCAGGGTGCGAGACGGCAGCGTCCACCCGTGCACGGTCGTGGACCTCCCCTTCTTCGACCCGGAGAAACGGCTCGTCCAGGGCCTCGACCGGACGATCCCCTGAACGCGGCCGGCAACGCGTCCCCGGATGGCCGAGGCCGCCAGCGCCGAACGGGGTCCCGGGTCGGGGCGGGTTTGTTCTCTCGACCGTGTCCGATGAATTCGAGGCGCCATGTCGATCGCGGAGCTCTTCGCCCGAAGGGGACCGGTCATCCCGCTTTACGACCTCGGGCCGTTGCGATGGTGGTCGGTCGCGGTAGTGGACCTGCCAGAGCGCATTCCGGGCCGGCATGGACCGGTAAAGATGCATCACGGGAATCCGACCGGTCCCGCCCGAAGTCGTCGCCAAGCGAAGAAAGAGCCCCCGCATCGAGGAGCTACGCCGTCCGGCGGCCATCGAGGACGTCCGAGAACCAATCTCTCCTGGGTCCCGGGCGCGGTCGAGGGGGCCGAGCGCGTGGCGCAGGGCCGTTTCATGTTGGCCGGAGTCGCGTTGGCGACGCGCCCTCCACGCGCGATTGGCGTGCCGATTCCCCCTCGTTCGTGTTCCCGAGCCGCCCCCAATCTGCCCGGCACCGTCGACCGCAGTCCGCGATGCACGGCCGGACCGCAGCATGAAATGCCCCTGGCGCGTGGCGAGGCCCGACGCTCGCTCGGTCCCGGTGCCGATCGAGGTCTCCGAGCGGGACCGTTCAGAGCTTGATGCAGACGTTGCGGCGTTCCATGTAGAACTCAAGCGCCGTGGCGCCGCCTTCCCGGCCGATGCCCGAGCGCTTGGTGCCCCCGAAGGGTGTGCGCAGGTCGCGCAGGAACCAACTGTTGACCCACACGATCCCGGCATCGAGACGGCGGCTGAGCCGGTGGGCGCGCGAGGCGCTCTCCGTCCACAGCGTGCAGGCGAGCCCGTAGCGCGTATCGTTGGCGAGGGTGACCGCTTCCTCCGGGTCGTCGAAAGGACGGATGTGGCAGCAGGGACCGAAGATCTCCTCACGGTTCACGGGTGAGCGCTCGTCGAGCCCGGTCCAGATGGTCGGCTCGATCCAGCTTCCGCGGGCGAGGGCGGGGCCCAGGTCGGGGACGCCGCCGCCGATGACGACCTCGGCGCCGTCGGTGCGGGCGCGCTCGTAGTAGCCCATCACCTTGTCACGGTGCGCGTGGCTGATGAGCGGGCCCATCTGCGTCGCGGGGTCCTTCGGATCGCCGAGCTCGAGCGCCCCTGCGGAAGCCGCCAGCCCCTCGACGAAGGCGTTCAACACGGGTCGCTCGACGTAGAGGCGTTCGGTCGCGAGACAGATCTGTCCGGAGTTGGCGAACGTGGAACGGGTCGTTCCTTCGATCGCCCGGTCGAGGTCGCAGTCGGCGAAGACGATACCCGGATTCTTGCCGCCGAGCTCGAACGAGACGTCGCGCAGCCCCACCGCCGCCGCCTTCATGATCGCCTCTCCGGTTACCGTCTCGCCGGTGAAGGTGATCGCGTCGATGCCGGGGTGTCGGGTCAGCATCTCGCCCGCCGACTCGGGCCCGAACCCGTGGACGATGTTCACGACGCCGTCCGGCATGCCGGCGGTGCTCATCACCTCCGCGAGCAGCGCGGCGCTCGACGGCGTCTCTTCCGACGGCTTCACCACCACCGTGTTGCCGCAGGCGAGCGCCGGTGCGAGCTTCCAGGTGGTGAGCAGCAAGGGCAGGTTCCACGGGCAGATGACGGCGATCACCCCCTTCGGTCCGCGCACGACGTAGTTCAGCGCGCCCGTGCCGTCGGGCGTATCGAGATGGAAGGTGTCGGCGGGCAGGTTCTTGACGAGATCGGCGAAGAATCTGAAGTTCGCGGCGCCGCGCGGAATCACGACTGACCGGGCGAACGATTCCGGCATTCCGGTATCGGCGACCTCGGCGGCCACGAACTCCTCGAAGCGCCCCTCGATCGCGCCGGCGACGGCATGCAGCAGCTTGCCGCGCTCGGCCGCCGGCAGGCCGGCCCACCGGCCGCGGAGCGCACGCTTCGCCGCCGCGACCGCCGCATCGACCTCGTCCGCTCCGGCTTCGGCGACCAGGGAGACGAGCGACCCGTCCACGGGCGAGCGGTTCTCGAAGGTGCGACGGGCTCCGCTCGCGATGTGGCGCCCGTCGATGTAGTGGCGGACGGTGGCGAAGGCCGTCGTGGCAGGACGCTGAGGCGTGGCTTCGTTCACGGGCTGGTCTCCGTCGATGAGGCCGGCGAAGTGGCGGTGGAGTCGGGATGGGTCATGGTCCGGGCGCCGTCTGCGGGCGAAGCTCCGGCGGGTCGAGGTGGAACTCCACGATGGCGGCGCCGCTCCCGTAGATCGGTGCCTGGGCATGGACCGTCGCGCCGCCGGACCAGCGCTCGCCCATGGCGCCATGGAGCCAGGCGAAGTGCTTCAAGCCCATGTCCACCCGCACGCCGCCCGCGGCGCGGCCGGCGAGCTCCCGGATCGCCGCTCCTTCGCCCGCGCTCATCAGCTCGAGCACCCGCCGGTTCCACGCTTCGTCGGCGTGGCTGGCGATGCGGTCTTCCGCGATGTCGATCTCGCGGGTGAAGATCGAGCCGGAGAGGCTGCCGACCCCGATGACCGCGATCCGTCGCCCCATGCGGGTCCCTTCCCGCGCCGCCATGGCCCCGAGCCGGCGGGTGGTCTCGTAGTCGTGGTAGAGGTTGTTCGCCGCGATCACCAGCGGATAGCGCCTCCCCGGGTCGAGCCCCGCCTGGGCGACGATGGTGCCGGCGTCGATGGGGAAGCCCTCGTAGTCGACGCCCTTGGCGGTGATGCCCATCTCCCGAGTGCCTTCCACCAGTCTCCGCGCGAGCGCGGTATCGATCGAGAGGTCGTAGGCGAGGTCGCCGTACTCGTACCAGTTCTCGTCGACGTGGATGCCGCGGCAGCGCCCCCGCGTCTGCCAGAGCTGATCGAGGACCGCGATCCACTGGGTGGAGTAGACGAGCAGGGTATCGGGACGGGCGCGCTCGAGCGCCGCCCCCGCCTGCTCGAAGCCGGAGGCGATGGCCTGCCAGGGCGGATTGTCCGGCTCGAGACACGGCAGCGGGTTGCCGGGGACGAGGAAGGCCGCCACCACGCCGGGCGGTCCGGCGGGGGCCGGCGCCGCCCGGCGAGCCCCGCCTCGGGAGGAGGTCGCGGGCGCACCCGCGGCCGACGCGCCGAGCGCGAAGGGCGCCGGCCGCGGTCCGCCCCGAGCGCCGTCGCTCCGGCGCGCCCGCAAGTCGGTGACGACGCCCATCAGGCCGCGCGGCAGGAGCAGGATGATGACGACCGAGAAGATGCCGAGCGCGAGCTCTCCGGTGCCGAGATACCCCGCGACCAGGCGGTCGACGATGACGTAGATGACCGCTCCGAGGATCGGGCCGGCGAGGCTGCCCATGCCGCCGGCGACGACCACGAACACGATGAACGCGGACCAGCGGATGTGGAAGGCGTCCGGCGGGGTGATGGTGACGTTGTCGATGTAGAACAGGCCGCCGGCCAGTCCGACCATCGGCGCGGAGATGAGGAAGGCCAGGGTCTTGGCGCGACGGACGTCGACGCCCACCGTCATCGCCGCTTCCTCGTCGTCGCGCACCGCGGTCAGGGCCAGTCCGTACTTGCTGCGCAGCAGCCACCATACCGCGACCGTGGACGCGCCCAGGATGAGCAGTCCCGCATAGTAGCGCTCGGCGAGTGTCGAGTCCGACCGGATGTTGAGTCCCCCGCCCGCGCCCACCACGTTCCATCCGCCGAAGATCGAGGCGACCGCGGCGGCGATGAGCCAGGTCGCCACGGCGAAGTAGGCGCCCTGGAGGCGCAGCAGCGGCAACGCCCCGAGAAAGATCAGGAGGAGGAGGCTGACCCGGCGCACGTAGTCGCTGCCGAACACGTCCCCGGCCGGATTGGACCGGATGAGCAGCTCGTAGACGATCCAGAGGACGACGGCGACGGCGACCGGCAACCAGATGCGGCGTCCGGAGAAGCGGTCGGAGACCGGGACCGCGAGCAGCCACGCGAACAGCGCCGCGACGAGGCCGGCGACGGGCAGCGCCAGCCACACGTGGGCGCCGCCGTAGAAGTTCAGCAGGCCGACCGTGAACCCGCCGAGACCCACGTAGACCTGCAGCCCGAACGAGAGCAGCCCGCAGTATCCGGCGAGCAGGTTCCATGCGTGTCCGAGGGTGGCGAAGATGAACACGGTCATCAGGAGCAGCGTGTAGAAGCGCCCGTCTTCTCCCGCGACCCAGGGGAACGCGATCAGGACGACGAGCAGGAGGGCGAGCAGGAGCCGGCCCCGCCACCCGGACAGCCAGTCATCGAGCAAGGCGCCGATCACCGGGAGAAGAGGCCCTGCGGCCTGAACGCCAGCACGAAGAGGATGAGCATGTAGCCGCCGACGAGCTGGGCGGAGGGACCGAAGTAGGTTCCTGCCAGCACCTGGGTGATGCCGAGCAGGACGCCCCCGACGAGGCTCCCCGCGATGGACCCCAGACCGCCGATGATGACGGTGCCGAAGGCGACGAGCAGGAACTGCGGCCCGTCGAAGGGTTGGAAGGTGCGGATCATCCCGATCATCACCCCGGCCGCGCCGGCGATGGCCAGCGCGATCCCCGACGCGAGGCCGTGGACGTGGGCGGTGCGGATCCCCATCAGCGGTGCGACCTCCGCATCGTCCGACGCGGCCCGGATCGCCCGGCCGCCGTGGGTGCGGGTGAGATAGCAGTGCAGCGCCACCAGGATGACGATCCCGAGCAGGAAGAAGATGAAGCGCAGCAGCGAGATATTGAGGTCGGCGCTCAGCCGGATGGCCGAGAAGGCGAAGGCGTTGCGGAGCTGCATCGCGTTCGAGTCGAAGATGCCGAGCAGCGCGTGGCTGACGAATATCCCGAGCCCGAAGGTGACCAGGATGGGCGCCATCAGGCCGTAGCTCGCAGACAGGCCCTTGGCCTCCATCGCCTGCACCGACACGTGGTTGAGCAGGAAGCGCTGCAGCCCGTAGCCGAGCGCGAACATCACCGGGACGACGATGACGAGGGTGTAGAACGGGGAGACGGGAAGGATCTGCAGGATGACCGCCGCCAGATAGGCCCCCACGATGAGGAAGTCCCCGTGGGCGAGATTGACGAGGCGCATCACACCGAAGGTGAGGGCCAGACCGATCGCGATCATCGCGTAGTAGCCGCCGATGACGGTGCCGGTGAGGAGCCCGTTGGCGATGTCGATCAGCGTCCAGTAGAGCGCCTCGTCGAAGTCGCTCATGTCGGGTCTCCCGGTGGTCGCGAGCCGAAGTAGGCGGCGGTGACGGCGCTCTCCCGCAGCTCCGCGGGGTCGCCCCGGAGCACGATCCGGCCTTCGAGCAGCACGATGACGTGGTCGGAGGCGGCGAGTGCGCGCTTCATGTCCTGCTCGATGATGACGCAGGTGATCCCCTGGGCGTTGATGCGCCGGATCTTCCCGTAGATGTCGTCGACCACGGCGGGCGCGAGCCCGAGCGAGAGCTCGTCGAGCAGGACGATCCGGGGCTCCGACATCAGCGCCCGGGCGATCGCCACCATCTGCTGCTCCCCGCCGGACATCTGGCTCACGAGCTGATCGCGGCGCTCCGCGAGGCGTGGAAAGAGATCGAACATCGACTCGAGGCGCTCCGGGATCTTGTCGCGGCAGCGCGGCAGGTAGGCGCCCGCGAGCAGGTTGTCGAGCACCGTCAGGCGCGGGAACAGACGCCGCCCCTCCGGCACCATGGTGACGCCGGCCTCGACGATCTTCTCGGTCGGGAGCCGGTTGAGACGCCGGCCGCGCATGTCGATGGTCCCCTCGATGTGCGCCGCCCGGCCGCGCTTCATCATGCCGGTGATGGACTTCAGGAGCGTGGACTTGCCGGCACCGTTGGCGCCGATGACCGCGAGCACCTCGCCGGGGGCGACGTCGAAGCTCACGTCGTACAGGGCGCGCAGCTCCCCGTACCAGGCCGACAGCCCGGAGACGGTGAGGATCGGCCGGCCGCCACCGCGCCCGGACCCGGCGAAGCGCCCGCCTTCAGGCCCCGAGGTAGACACGCCGGACCTCCGGGGAGTCGAGCACGTCGCGGGGCGGACCGATGCCGATGACCTGGCCGCCGGCCAGCGCGAGCAGGCGATCGGTCGCGCTCAGCATGGTCTTCATCACGTGCTCGATCCAGATGACGGTAACGCCCGCCAGGCTGATCTCGCGCACGAGCCGGATGAGCACCTCGTTCTCCAGGTCGGTGAGGCCCGCCGCAACCTCGTCGATGAGGATGAGGGACGGGCGGGTGGCGAGCGCACGTGCGAGCTCGAGGCGCTTGCGATCGAGCAGCGGCAGCCGCCCGGCAAGGGTCGCGCGGGCCGCCGTCATCCCGGTCAGCGCCAGCACCTGTCCGATCCAGTCCGGGCATTCGGACTCCTCCAGTCCGCCGCCGAAGAGGGCGGCCACCTTCAGGTTGTCGAACACGGACATGTGGGAGAAGGGGCGCGGCACCTGGTAGGTCCGCGCAAGGCCCAGCCGGACCCGCACCTGCGCCGGCGCGCGCGAGATGTCCACGTCGTTGAACGCGATGGTGCCGGCGTCGATCGGCAGGGTGCCCGAGAGGAGCGAGAACAGCGTCGTCTTGCCCGCGCCGTTCGGGCCGATGATGCCGAGGATCTCGCCTTCCTCGACCTCGAAGCCGATGTCGTCCGCGACGACCAGCGCGCCGAAGGCTTTCGACAGCCCGCGCACCGCGAGCACGACGCCGGCCCTCACCGCGCTCCCCGGCCGCGGACGCGCGCCGGCAGCCGCGGGCGTCGCGTCGTGGGCGGCCGCGCCGGCGTGTGCCGCATGGTCCGGAAGACCTCCCGGCAGAGCACGCTTTCCGGGTCGGCGAAGCCGGTGATCGCGGTGAAATGGTTGCGCCCCGGCTGCGCGAGCCGGACCCCGCGGTTCCCGGCGCCGGTCCAGGCGCCGAGGAAGTCCTCGGACTGGCGAAGGAACTCCGCGCTCTCGTCGCCCCCGCAGGTGACCAGCAGCGGCACCGGCACCGGGCGGACGAGGCGCTGCGGGCTGTTGCGCGCGATCAGGGCGTCGTCGAGCCGCAGGTCGTCCTGGAGAAAGGAATGGCGGAGCGGCTCGAGGTCGAACAGGCCCGAGATCGGGATGCCGGACTTCACGACATCGAGCGGCAGGCCGTAGTCGCGTTCCCACTCCGTCAGGGCGGCCATGGCGGTCAACTGGCCGCCGGCGGAGTGGCCGCAGACGTGAATGCGCTCCGGGTCGCCGTTGTGCGCGCGGGCGTGGCGCCACAGCCAGACGATCGCCGCCCGGGTCTGGCGCGCGATCTCGTCGAGGGTCACGGTGGGACAGAGCGCGTAGTTGACGACGGCGACGGTCACGCCGGCCGCCACCGGTCCCGAGGCGACGAAGCTGAAGTCCCGGGCCGAGAGGATGCGCCAGTAGCCGCCGTGCAGAAAGACGAGAACGGGCGCGCCCCGGCGCGCGGCGGGGAAGACATCCAGGTACTCGGCGAGCGTCGGGCCGTAGCGCAGGCCGAGCCGGGCGTCCAGGGTCCTGCGCGCGGCGGCGCTCCCCTCCGCGTACTGCCGGGCGTAGTGCATGAAGTCCGGCACGGACCGCTCGACATCGTACTCGGCGTCGATCTCGGCGCGGCTCTCGAAGTCCCGGTAGAGCTTCGGCATGTCGCAGGCGTGCACGCGGCCGCGCGGCGGAGGCCTCGGGCGGCGGGCCCCGCCGCCCGAGGCGCGGGCGCTACTGCTGGTAGAGGCGGATCTCGCCGGTGATCCGCACTTCGGGATAGACGGCGTTGAAGACGTTTTCCTTCACGAGATCGCCGGTCTGCTCGTCCCGGCGCCACTGCGCGCCGCCGAGCGGCTGCACCGAGTAGTGCTGCTCGTTGAACCTGACGCGCCCGACCACGGTGTCGAGGTCCGTCTCCGACAGCGCCTTCAGCAGGGCGTCGCGATCCGTCGACCCGGCGCGCTCGAGCGCATCGAACAGGACATCGTAGGACGCGTCGGTATAGGCGAGCGGCGGCGAGTAGAGCTTCCCCGGATTCTGGCTCTGGTAGGCGTCGACCAGGCCCTGGCCGGTATAGCCGCCGAACTTCGACTCGCCGGGGTAGGCGGGCGACCAGAAGTTCACACTCAGGATGTCGATCCCGAAATCGCCGAGCGCGCGCATCGGTTCCGGATAGCCCGTGCCCTTGTCGATGATGTACATCTTCGGCTTGAAGCCCGCCTGGGCCGCCTGCTGGAGATAGTTCTGGAGGTCCGGCGGCGCCAGCACCCCGGTCACCACCTCGACCCGGTGTCGCTTGAACTGGTTGATGACCGACGAGAAGTCCGGCAGCCCCTGCTCGAAGCGGCCGGGGTCCAGCGGCTCCCAGCCCTCGCCCCTGAAGGCCGGATCGAACAGGGACGCGAAGACCACGCCGTCGGGGTCGTTCGGGTAGAGATAGCCGATCCGCCCGTTGAAGCCCCCGGGCAGGGCCTTGATCATGCCGATGTGGTTGGCGACGAGGTCCGGCACCGCGAAGAAGAAGTGCCGGGTGTAGCGGTAGGACTTCGGCTGGCCGTCGGGACCGAAGAGCCAGGCTTCGACCGGCGTGTTCGACGTGATGCAGGGCGTCTCGTAGCGCTCGCACAGGTCCGACGGCGCGTTCGTGGTGTCCGGCGTGCCCTGGGCGAAGACCACATCGACCTTGGCGTCGAGGATCGCGCGGGCGGCGGCCTCTCCGGAGCCTGCCATCGTGCCCCTGGAATCGAAGATCTCGTACTCGATGCGGCACTTCCGGTCGCCGACCTGCAGGCCGCCGGCGTCGTTGATCGGTCCGACCTTGTGCTCGTCGAGCCATGGGGTCTCGCGTCCCATGTCGAGGAGGGGTCCGGTCATCGGCACGACGCGGCCCACCTTGACGACGCACTCCTGCGCGTGGGCCGCGGGCGGCGTCAGGGCCAGCCCGGCCAGCACCGCGCCGAGAGCAGTGGCGATTCTCTTCATGATCTCTTCTCCTGTGCTTTGCTGTGGTTGCGGGCGGCGTTCCTCCCTTGCCGCGTTTCCTCGCCGGGGAGAGTCCGGACCGCGCCGGGCCTCTCCCCGTTGCCGTGAGCCGTCAGACCTTGAACTCGATCACCGCGGCGCCCGCTCCCCAGGTCGCGCCGTAGGCATGGATGCGCGCGCCGTGCAGGCGCCCGCCCAGACCGCCGAGGATCCAGGCGAAGTGCTTGAACCCCATGTCCACCCTGGCCTCGCGCGCGAACTCCGGCACCGCGCCGCGCGCACCGGCGGCATCGCCGCGCTGGATGAGCGACAGCATCCGCCGGTTCCAGCGGTCGTCCCCGCCGTTCGCGATACCGTCGTTGCGGATATCGATCTCGTTGCGGAAGAGGGTGCCCGAGAACCCGCCGACCCCGACGAGGGCGGTCCGCCTTCCGAGACGGGCGGCGGTCCTGGCCGCGATCTCGCCGAGCCGGAGGGTTTCGTCCCAGTCGTGGTAGAGGTTGTTCGCGGCGATCGCCAGGGGCACCTCGCTGCGCGGGTTGAGGAAGCGGTTCGCGACGATGGTGCCGGTATCGACGGGAAACCCGCCGTAGTCGATGCCCCGGGACGAGAATCCGCCCTCCCTCGCCGCTTCGACGCAGGCGAGGGCGAGCTCGGTATCGACCCTGAGTTCGTAGTCGAGGTCGCCGAACTCGTACCAGTTCTCGTCGACGTGGACCCCGGCGAGGTGAGGGCGGGCCTGCCACAGCTCGTCGAGCACCGCCAGCCACTGCGTGGAATAGACCAGGATCAGATCGGGCCGCGACATGTGCAGCGCCCGCTGAGCGGTCCGGTACCCCGAAGCGATCCGGCTCCACGGCGGATTGTCGGGCCGCAACAGGGGCAGCGGCGAGCCCGGCACCAGGAACGCGGAGACGATCGGCATGGCAGCGCCCTAGCGCGGAGGGAAGGAGGGCTCGCCGTGCACGCGCGGCGCTCCCGGCCCCGCCCAGTCGTGGTCCTCGCCCGTGCCGGCCCCGGTGAGCCGCGCATCGTCGTGGCCGCGCGCTCGTCGCCCGTCCCCGGGGTCGGGAACCCGCCCGCCGCCCGCGTTCCGGCTCCTGGCCGGACTCCACTCGAAGACAGCGTTGCCGGTGCCGATCACGTTCCCGTACCCGTAGAAGCGGCCCGGCGTTTCCGGGTAGCCCATGGCAGCGTGCATCCAGGTGAAGGAGCCGGCCTTGAACTCGGCGAAGGTCTCGTCGATGAAGCGCGGGAGAAGCTCGAACACCTTGCGCATCCGGCCCTGGCGCATCAGCTCGATCATCTTCATGTCCCACTGGTAGGCGTCCATGCTGAAGGGACGTTCGTGCGACATGTCCTCCGGGACCTTCGGCTCCTCTCGAAAGTGCAGATGGCTCATGGTGACCGAGGCGAGCAGGACGGCACGGCGTCCGGTCCGCTCGATGGCCCGGCGGGTAGCATAGCCGAGCGTCTCCATCTCGCCGAGACCTTCCTCGGTGCTGAAGTAGTAGGGGGAGTTGTTCGCCGACAGACCGACGACCGGCAGGTCCCACTGCGGGCGGGCGAGATGGAGCGTGGTGATGGTGCCGTAGTCGACGCGGAAGCGGGGGTTGCGCATGAGCTTCGCGACCAGCCCCGCGGAGCGGGCCTCGGCATGGCAGGCCTCGGCGAGCTCGACGTCGACCCGCACGTCGTAGGTGTAGCGGAACAGGTTGGGGAAGATGGGGTCGACGGACTTGCCGGTCAGGTGCGGCACGGCGAGAAAGTGGTGGCCGAGCTGGGTGATCCAGTGCGGGGAATGGACGAGCAGCACGTCCGGTCTCAGCTCCTCGATGGAAGCCCGCACACGTTCGTAGGCCCAGCGCAGTTGCTCCCACCCGCCCTGCGACCTCGGCTCGTTCTGCGGCGGGTTCTCGGCGTACACGAGATGAGGCGGATGGGGTGCCAGGAAGCCGGCGAGGATCTCTCCGTATGCCATGTCGCTTCTCCTGAAGGTGCCGCGCCGGAGCTCGCCGCCTTCTACGGGATGAATGCGGTGCCCTTCATCTCGATGAGCAGGTGCGGATGCGGGAGCTGGTGGACCGCGACCGTGGTCCGGGCGGGACCGCTCTCGGTGAAGAACGTAGCGTAGACTTCGTTGTAGCCGCCGTAGTCGTTCATGGTGGTGAGATAGGCCGTCACTTCCACCAGGTTGTCGAGGTCGCCGCCGGCGTGCCGGAGGATGCTCCGCAGGTTCTCGATCACCGCCCGGGTCTGCACCCGGATGTCCAGGGCCGCCGTTCCCAGCTCATCGGCCTGCGCACCCGCGATGCGGTTGTCGGGGCGGCGCGCGGAGGTCCCGGACACGAAGACGAAGTGTCCGGCGCGCTTGAAGTGTGGGTACGCGCCTCGCGGTCTTGCCTTCCCGGGAATGACCGATTGCCGAACCTCCGTGATTGTCGAATCACCCATCAGAGGTTGATCTCAATTATTGAGATTCCTTCAGTACTTATTGAGAAAAAAAGATCGCACAGTCCATCGGGCAGATCAAGATCGGGATCGGGGCGATGCCCGGGGGACCGAACGCCTATGCTGCACAAATGCGCCCTTGCATCAACCGGTTCGGTTCAGAGGAGGGTGACGAAACGGGTTTCTCAATAATTGAGACACGGTGTGCGTTATTTGAGATATGATCGTGCAACGAATATGCTGGTCCGTGGGCTGGCGTTCGTTCGACTCGGGAACGACCCGCCACGGGGTGCAGGCTTCATGCTCGGGTATCGAGCACCCGCCCGGCCGGGATTCTGCCGAACGCTTTGGGGAGAGACCGTGTCATGAGTGTCCTGGGAGCCACCGTGATGGCGATCGTCATCGCCGCGGTGGTCATCGTCGTGGCCTGGATCGTGTTCTGGTGGCTCTATCGCCGCGCGAGCACGGAGACGGCCTTCGTGCGCACCGGACTCGGCGGGCAGAAGGTGGTCGTCAACGGCGGCGCCTTCGTCATCCCCGTGCTGCACGAGATTACCGCGGTCAACATGAACACCGTCCGCCTGGAAGTGGTGCGGGCGAAGGAGCACGCCCTCATCGCGAAGGATCGCATTCGGGTCGACGTCGCGGCGGAGTTCTACGTGCGGGTCGGGTCCGCACCGGAGGCGGTGGCGCTCGCCGCCCGCACCCTCGGGGGGCGCACGATGCGCCCGGACGCGTTGCGCGAGCTTCTGGAGGGCCGGCTGGTCGACCCGCTGCGGGCGATCGCGGCCGAGCACCCCATCGAGGAGCTCCACGAGCATCGCGGTGACTTCATCCAGAGGGTCAAGTCCCTGCTCGACGAAGCGCTCGCCCGCAGCGGACTCGAGCTCGAAGCCGCATCGCTCACCGGACTCGACCAGACGGATCGGGACTTCTTCAACCCGGGAAACGCCTTCGATGCCGCCGGCCTCACGAAGCTGACCGGGGAGATCGAGGAACGTCGCCGCCGGCGCAACGAGATCGAGCAGGAAGCGGAGGTCGCGATCCAGCTCGAGAACCTCGAGGCCGAGAAGCGCAAGCTGGAGATCGCCCGCGAGGAGGAGTACGCGCGGCTCGGACAGGAGCGCGAGATCGCCGTGCGCCGGGCCGAGGAGCGCGCGCAGATCGCCCGGGAGGAGTCCGGCAAGCGCCGGGACTCCGAGGAAGCGGAGATCTCGTCCCGGCGCGAGATCGACGTCGCGCGGGTCACCGCCGAGCAGGAGCTCGACACCCGGCGCATCGAGGCCGAGCGAGCGGTCGAGCAGGAGCGGCTGCGCAAGGACCGTGAGGTCCAGCAGGCAGCGATCGAGAGCGAGCTCTCGGTCGACCTCGCGCGCATCGACCAGCAGCGTGCCCTGGCGATCGCCGAGCAGCAGCGCGTGATCGCGGTCGCCGTGCACTCCAGGGAGGAGACGAGAGCCACGGCGGAAGCGAGCGCGGAGAAGGTGCAGGCGGTCACCGCGGAAGAGGACCTGATCACCCGGCGCGATACCCTGCGTCACGAACGCGCGAAGTCGCTCGCGCTCATCGAAGCGCGCAAGACGGCCGAAAGCTCGGCGGTCGCCGCGCTCGTCGCGGCAGAGACCGAACGCAGGGAGGCCGAGGAGCGCGCGGCCGCGGCCCGCGTCCGGACGGAGTCCGAGGCGGCCCGGACCCGCGCCATCGCGGAGGCCGACGCCGATGCGGAGACGGTGCTCGCCGGCGCGGCCCGGCTGCGCTCCGAGATCGAGGCGGCGGCGCAGAGAGCCATGCACGAGGCGGACAACCTGTTGTCCCGCGAGCAGGTGGAGATGAAGGTGAAGCTCGCCGTGGTGGAGCGGCTGCAGGAGATCATTCGCGAGAGCGTGCGCCCCATGGAGCGCATCGAAGGGATCAAGATCCTGCAGGTCGAGGGTCTCGCCGGCGGTGCCGGCGCCACTCCTGCCGCGCCGGAGGGGACGGGCCACAACTTGGCCGAGCAGGTCGTGGCCAGCGCGCTCCGCTACCGCGCACAGGCCCCGATCCTCGATGCACTGCTGGCGGACCTCGGTCTGGCCGCGACCGATCCGGGAGGCCTCACCGCCCTGGTCCGCAAGCAGGTCGATGCCGGCGCCGGGAAGGACGCGAAGGGCGACGCCGCCGCGGTCTGAAGCAGGTCCGTGCCCGTGCGCCCCCCCTCCTCCCTCGCATTCCGGCGCCCGGTTGCCGCCTGCATCGTCGCGAAGGTCCGCGCACTCCGGTCACCGGCGGTCTGACGAGGGCATGGGGACTCCCAGAAACCACTCGGTCATCAAGGCGTTCCGGATCCTGCAGGCGTTCACCACGCACGGCAGTGCGCTCACCGCCTCGGAAGTCGCCGGTGCCGCCGGCCTCAACGCGGCGACGGCGCATCGCTTCCTGCTGACGCTGGAGGAGCTCGGTGCGGTTCGGCGTGCCGGCGATCACCGCTTCCGGCTCGGCGTCGCGGTCGCCAATCTCGCACGCGGCGTCGAGCACGACGACCTGATCGGCGATCTCTGCCACCCGCACGTCCGCGCGGTGGTCGACACCTTCCGGGAGTCGGCCAGCGCCGCGGTGCTGCGCGAGGGCCGGATCGCGTATGTCGCGAAGGCGGTGGCGTCGCGCTCGTTGCAGATGGAGTTCTCGTCCGACGGCACGGTCCCGGTGCACTGCTCGGCGGTGGGCAAGGTTCTGCTCGCCAGCCGCCCTGCCCTGGAGCGCGAGGAGCTGCTCGCCGGGATCGACCTCGTCGCTCACACCTCGCGCACCATCACCCAGCTCGCGGCGCTGCGCCGCGCGCTCGCCCGGGTCGCCCGGCAGGGCTTCGCCGTGGCCGCCCAGGAAACGGAGGAGGGGCTGCGGTGCATCGCGGTGCCGGTCCGCGGCGACGGCCGGGCGGTGGTGGCCGCCCTCTCGATCTCCGGTCCGGTGTCGCGGATGACCGATGCGCGCATGGGCGACTACGGCCGGGAGCTCGAGCGCCGGGCGGCGCAGGTATCGAGCGCTCTCTACACGGAGAGCAAGGTGCTGCCCGACCGGGCGAAGCCGAGGGGAGACTATCCGCACGTCAAGGTGGTCGGCGAGTTCGTCTTCGTGTCCGGGATCAGCGCACGCCGCCCGGACGAGACCTTCGTCGGTGCCCGCGTCACCCGGTCCGGGGAAGTCGAGCTCGACATTCGCGAACAGGCCCGCGCGACCATCGAGAACGTGCGCGAGATCCTTCGCTCGGTGGGGAGCACGCTCTCGGACGTGGTCGAGGTCGACGCCTTTCTCGTCTCGATGGACGACTACGCAGGCTTCAACGAAGTCTACGCACGTTACTTCGATGCCACGGGGCCCGCGCGCACCACGGTTGCAGTGCGCGCGCTGCCGCATCCGCACCAGCTTCTGATGTTCAAGACGGTAGCGCGTCAGGCGCGACGGCGCTTCTGACGCCCCGCGCGCGAAAGACCACGGGGGCCTTGCGCGCGTCGGGGCGAGGTCGCCTTCCCGGGACCTACTTCGTCGCGAGGAAGGTATCCATGGTGTCGTCCATCGCGTCCCACCACGGGGTGTGGTGGACGGGCGCGTCCGTGCCGGTCACCGGCGAGGGATGGGAGCGGTCGCGATAGGTGAGGATGTCGTGCTCCTTGTGGTGCTCCCAGTGCTTGAAGTTCTCGCAGGCCAAGTCGAAGTCGAGCCCGTAGTCGAGCTCCGCACACAGGTCCTTGCAGTAGTCGGTCTGGAAGTCGATGTCCTGGATCGGGTCTTCGAGGGCCTCCTCGCGGGCCTGCCAGGCACCGGCGTCCGCTTCCATCTCCGCCCGGGAAGGCAGAGCGATCTTCCCCATGATGACGTCGCGCGCGTACCAGGCCTGGGCGTCGAACATGCTGAATGTGTAGTACTGGTCCTGCATGCCGAGGTACATGAGCTTGGGGTTGTCGATCCACACCACGCCCTTGTAGAGCACCCCGGGGAAGAGGCGGTTGTGCGTCCGCAGGCGCAGCCGCTCTTCCAGGAAGGGGAAGGCGTGCAGATAGCCGGTGCACAGCACCACCGCATCGATCTCGCGCTCGTTGCCGTCCCGGAAGTGCACCGTGCTGCCCTCGAAACGGGAGATGAGCGGGATCTCCTCGACGCCTTCCGGCCAGTGGAAGCCCATCGGGTTGGTGCGGTAGCTGATGGTGACCGACTCGGCGCCGTACTTCTTCGTCTGCAGCGCGATGTCCTCGGCCGAATAGCTGGCGCCGACCACCAGCACCCGCCGGCCCGCGAACTCCCGGGCATCGCGATAGTCGTGCGCGTGCATGACGCGGCCGGGGAAGGTCTCGATGCCTTCGAAGCTCGGCACGTTCGGCACCGAGAAGTGCCCGGTGGCGACCACCACGTAGTCGAACTCCTCTTCGCGGTCCTCGTTCTTCGGGGCGTCGGTGGAGCGGACCCTGAACTTTCCGCTCGCGTCGTCGCAGGCCACGAACTGCACCACGGTGTCGGTGCGCAGGTGCTGGCGCACCCCGGAGGCCTCCGCCCGGCCGATGATGTAATCGCGCAACACTTCCCGCGGCGGGAAGGAGGGGATGGGCTTGCCGAAATGCTCCTCGAAGCTGTAGTCGGCGAACTCGAGGCACTCCTTGGGGCCGTTCGACCACAGGTATCGGTACATGCTGCCGTGCACCGGCACCCCGTGCCCGTCGAGGCCGGTCCGCCACGTGTAATTCCACAGCCCTCCCCAATCGGACTGCTTGTCGAAGCAGACGATCTCCGGAATCTCCTCACCCTTGTCCCGGGCCTGGGCGAAGGCGCGCAACTGGGAGAGGCCGCAGGGTCCGGCCCCGATGATGGCAACGCGGGTCATGGTCTCCTCCTCGACGACTGTGGACCGTGGCGCCGCGACCGCAGGCAACAGGCGCGTTCCGCGACTGCGCGGTCGAGTGTGCGGCGGCCGAGGGCTGCACGATAAACCCAAATCGCCCGGCAAGGAAGCGGAGTGGGCACGTCCCCGGCCGGCGGGGGCCGCTTCAGGGGTTGAAGGCGCCGCGTTCGAGAAGCCAGCCCGTCGTGGCGTCCACCACCGCGGCGAGCAGCTCCGGGCGATCGGTATCGAGATGCTCGCCCGCCAGGTGGATGACGCGCTTGGGCTCCGGAAGCAACGCTTCGAAACGCGCGCTACAGGGCCTCGGTACGAGATTGTCGTCGGGGCTCGAAATCACCAGGAACTCTCCCGCGAGGTGGGGAAGGTGACGGGCGGGCTCGATGCGCCGCAGGCATGCGAAGGCGAGCAGGGCGCCGAGGGCGGCGAGCGCCCGGGATCGGTGGCGCAGGGTGAGCCAGGCGAGGGTGAATCGCCCGGCCCCTCCGTAGGCGAAGACCGCGCGTCGCACCGCGATGCCGCGGGACTCGAGCTCCCGCAGGATCATGGGCAGCAGGATCGCGCCGAGGCTGCCGCCGCAGAGGCTGAGCCGCTCCGTGTCGCACCAGGGCTGGCGCCCTAGCCACTCGAGGAGCGCCTCGATCTGGACGGACAAGCGGCGTGCCATGCGCCACGCCTCGGTCGCGCGACCGAGGTCCGACTGGCGCCGCCAGCGCTCCCGATCATAGGGGTAGGCGTAGGCGACGAGCGCGTTGGCGCCGCAGGAGGGCAGACTGTCCAGGCTCCGATGGCCGGTCTTGAGGCCGGCGAGGATGACGAGCACCGGCACCGCGAGGTCCCCGCCGGTGGGCCGGCGCACCTCGAAGTTCACTGCCGCGCCGTGCCGGTCGACGATCTCGACCGCATGGGTCTGTTGTGCGCTCTCCGTCGACAATGCCGCGCCCTCGCGCTTCGGCGGCGTCTCAGCCGATGTCGGGCAGGGCCCGCGACTCCGGCCAGCGCGGCGCGAAAGCGAGCACGCGCACGCCGGGCGGCATGCCCGGATTGAACAGGCGGTTGTGGGTCAGGGTGAACTGGAATTCCGGCTCGTTCGGAGACACTTCGACCACCGAGCAGGGGATGACGTAGCCCTGGCTGAACTGGTTGAAGGCGAGCACGCAACGCCTCGCAACCCGGAGCCGGTCGGCGAGGACGGCCTCGGGACCGAAGAGGGCGGTGAGCCGATCGGAGAACTCCCGCGGGCGCTGGTAGTAGGCGTCGGCCAGGAACCCGAGCGCACTCGCCCTGCGTTCGGCGGGATCCTGCGTCCGTTGGTACATGTACCGGAATCGGGCGATGAAGGGGACGGGGTCCTTCTTGACGAGCAGGGTAGTGACCTCTCCCGCCGGCACCCCGTCGAGACGCACCGTGGGCCGCATGCCCGGCGTCGGCCGTCCCTCGTGTTGGCGCACCGCGAGCTGGCGCACGCGGCACTGCCATCCGAGGAAGTGCAGCCCGAGTGCCGCCGCCTCCTGATCCAATTCTCCCCGATCCACTTTCCTTCCCTTGCGTCCGCTGACTGTCGCGGAGCCCATTATGCCGCTGTGTCCCCGGAGCGTTTCGATCGGGCGGTGCCGCTGCGGATCGCGGCGATCCCCGGCACCCCGATCTCCTCCGAAGCGAGATGGGGTCCGGCGCCGGCACCGCTCTCCATTCCGTCCATGCAGATGCAGTGCGCCGCGACCGGCTCACGACGTCGAGCCGAAGCGCCGGAAGGAAAGGGCGCGCGCAGGACCGCTCGGACAGCGACGGACACGCCCCGACGGGTGACGGAGAGAGGGGTGACACGGGGTCCGCCCACCGCGCGTCGGCGAGCCCGTCCTCAGCCAGCGGCGTCCCAGGTGCCGAAGGGGTGCAGGGCGAGCGAAGCATTGCTGAAGTGGGGATCTGCACTGACCTCTTCACCCAGCCAGGCGGGCTTCTTCACCTCGGCGCGCTCGTCGTCGAGCTCGACCTCCGCGAGCACCAGCGGCGCATTGGCGCCGCTGAAGACGTCGATCTCCCAGACGAGCCCGCCCTCCCGGAGGCGGTAGCGCTTCTTCTCGACGACTTCGCCGTGCCGGAGCGAGGCCATCATCTCCTCGGCGTCCTCGCGGGGGATGTCGTACTCGAACTCGGCACGGCGGATGCCGCGGGCCGGGCCCTTCACGGTGAGCCACGCCCGCCCGTCCGCGATGCGCACCCGGACACTGACCGCGCCGGTCGCCAAGTAGGCCTGACGCATCCCGGTGGCGGGAAGGGCCGCCCGCTCGACGATCGCCGGGTCTGCGACGAGGAACTTGCGTTCAATCTCGAAAGCCATCGGTGTTCTCTTCTCGTGAATGGATCCGTCCGATATTGCCATCGCGAGAGCGGCGGGGCCCTCGCTCCCGGCCAGAGTCCGCGTCGCGCCCCTGGCAGCGCCGCAGGGCTCTCCAAAAAGCCGGCATGACGGCTTCAGACTCCGAGTTTCAGGACTCGTTGACCGAGATGGATTCCCGCCCCCGCTTTCGCTGGGGCAGGCTTTGCGCGGGAATGACGGGAGGTGGCGCGGGAATGACGATGACGAGTACTACCTCGCAACGGTCATCAGAGATGGATTCCCACCTTCGCGGGAATGACG
>CAYFYD010000006.1:0-24242 GCA_964347195.1 uncultured Ectothiorhodospiraceae bacterium | reverse complement strand
CGGTCGTGCCGGTCCTGCCGCGGGACCCGACGAGCAAAATGAGAATTGCTGTTGAACAACTCTTCGCATCGCTCGAACCAGAGGAATGTGCCATCATCCCGCGCAGCCTCGCCAACCTCCTCCTTCGGCCCCGGGGCCCGCGCGGGAGTCCAATCCCGTCCGCGAGGGACGGCCGCCGCGAGACCGAGGGCAGGCTCGGGGTCACGACGAGCATCGCAGTTCGAGACGAGAGGAGAATCCAATGCATTTCCAAAGTGAGTCGGCCCGCCTTCGGCGTTCGCTCCTGCAGTCCGAGGAGATCTCGAAACTGAGTCGCCGCCGCTTCCTCGGGAGCAGCGCGGCCGCGGCGGGCGCGCTCGCGGCCGGGGGACTGGGCGCCACCCGCGCCCTCGCGGCGGGGGCGACGATCAACTGGATGGGCTGGGAGGAGTACGGCTACCCGCTGCGCGCGGGCACCTACATCACCGACAACGGCATCACTCTCGAGGGCACCTTCGCCTCGAGCATCGAGTCCATCCTCACCAAGCTGCGGGCCGGTGGACTCGGCACCATGAACATCGGCATGCCTACCTGGAACTACATGCCCCTGTTTCAGGAGTCGGGGGTACTGCAGCCGATCGACGCGGATCGCATCGAGAACCTCGGAGCGCTCGACCCCTTCTGGCAGGAGTTCGAAGGGGTCATGTACAAGGGGGAACGCTACTCCGTGCCCTACCTCTGGGGTGGCCTCCCCCTGATCTACCGAAAGGACATGGAGATCCCCGTGCCCCGGAGCTGGGCCGACCTCGAGAAGCCGGAGTACAAGGACCAGTTCTGCCTGATCCACGACACCACGTCGACCATGTGGCACTGGGTCTACACAGTGACCGGCGTCGAGGCCGCGGGACGGATCACCCGGCCGCAGCTCGACGAAGTCGTCGACTACATGATCAAGATAAAGAAGGAACACGCCCGGATGCTCGCCATGAGCTACGGCGAGGGGCTCGATGCCATCGTGCGCGGCGAAGTGCAGATCTGCGCGCAAGGGTGGGAGCCGATGGCGGCCTGGGCGCGGGACATGGGCGCCGACCTGGGATGGGTGTACCCGAGCGAAGGCTCCTACGGCTGGATGGACACCATCGTGCTGGCGAAGGATGCGCCCTGGGTGGACGAGACCTACGGGCTCATCAACCACGCGCTCGGCACCGAGGCCCAGACCGTGGTGGGAGACGTCATCTTCTGCGCTGCGGTCAATCCGAGCGCGGTGCCGCACATGACGCCGCTCGCGCAGGAGATGTACACCTACGACGCGGTGCCCTCCTTCTACGAGAACGCGCCCCTTCTCCTCCTCCCGCCGCTCGAGCCGGACGGCAAGCACGCCACGTACACCGAATGGCTCGAAGGCTACGAGCGCTTTCTCAAGGCGTGAAGGCCGGGACGAGTCGCGCCCGGACGCGGGAGTGCCACTCCCCGACGAGAATCCTGACGCCGCCGTATCGACGGTCGCGCCCGGGCGCGGTCCGTGTCGAGCGAAACGGACGCCCTTCTCTGGACGAGATCCTCGTCGCGCCCGGGCGCGGTCCGTGTCGAGTCCGACGAGTCGCGCGCCCCGCCCGGCGCAAAGCCGGGCGGTGATGCCCCATCATGCGCCGTCGCCCGGAATACGATGCGGGCATCGGCGTTCGGCCCAGCCGCAACGGGGCGCGGATACGGGCTCGTACCCGCCTTCCAAGTTGTCTGTTCATCGTTCACCGGCGCGAACGCTCTCCTTGGATTCCCGCGTCCTCGGGGACAGCGGCATTGGCGTCAGTGATGTCATTCCCGCGTCCCCTCCCGTCATTCCCGCGCCGCTCTCCGTCATTCCCGCGAAAGCGGGAATCCACGGGAGCTCACCGATCTCGGACCCGCGGGCGGGCATGAAGGTGCGGCCGGACGAAGACGAAACGTGCGTCCTGCACGCGATTCGGAAGGCCACCCCCTTCCCGTGATGCGTTTCGTTCGCGACTGGCGCTTCTGGCTGCTGGTGCCGGCGGTCGGCGCTTTCGCGCTGCTCTTTCTGTCGCCCCTCGTCTTCTTCTTCGTCGTCAGCTTCTGGGAGGTGAAGCTGTTCAAGCTCGACCCCACGTTCACCCTCGCGAACTATGTCCGCACCTACCACGAGTACTTCGAAGTCGCGCTCTTCACTTTCGGCATCGCCGCCCTGATCGCCACGATCACGACGTTCCTCGGATTCACTTTCACTTACGTGATCCGCTTCAAGGCCGGCCGCTTCGGGCCCGTTCTGCTCTTCGGGGCGATCATCGCGCTGTTCGGCGGCTATCTCGCCAAGGTCTACGCCTGGAAGACCATCCTCGGGACGAACGGAATCCTCAACTCCGCCCTGCTCGGCGTGGGTCTGATCGAGACCCCGATCCAGAGCTTCATCTTCAATCCGGGCACAGTGGTGGTCGCCCTGTCCCACTGGCTGCTGCCACTCGCCATCCTGCCGATCTACGGCTCGCTCCGGGGCGTGCAGGACCTCACTCTGGATGCGGCGCGCGACCTCGGGGCAACGCCCTGGCAGGTGTTCGCCGGCATCATCCTTCCCCAGTGCCGGGCGGGTCTGTTCGCCGCGTTCGCGTTCTGCTTCCTGATCTCGGCGGGAGACTACGTCACCCCCCGGCTGGTCGGCGGCCCGAGCACCACCATGATCGGCAACTACATCGAGAGCCTGTTCGGCTTCCGCTTCGACTGGCCGCTGGGTTCCTCGATGGCCTTCGCGACGATGTTCTGCTGCGTCGCGCTCCTCGCCTTCACCAACTACCTGCTGTTCAGGGCCCGACGCCGAGAGTGAACGTGCTCGCGAACACGCTCTGGCGCATCTGGGGAGGGGTCGTCCTGTTCTTCCTCCTCACGCCGCTCTTTCTCGTGGTGCTGTTCTCGTTCGGCAACTCCGCGGTGACCGCGTTCCCCATGGGCGGGGTGTCCTTCAAGTGGTACCGGGAGCTCTTCGCCAACCCCTACTTCTGGGGCGCCTTCACCAACAGCCTCACCGTCGCCGGCTCGGTCGGCCTGGTATCGACGCTGTCCGGCACCATGGGAGCGCTCGCGCTCGCCCGCATGCGCCCCAGGGTCGCCACCCCGACCATGTTCGCGATCGCGGCACCGGTCATGGTGCCGCCGCTCGTGGTCGGACTGGCGCTGATGGTCTTCTACGTGACGCTGGGGCTTCGCCTGAGCGTGTTCACGGTGGTTCTGAGCCACCTCGTCTTCACCCAGCCCTTCGTGATCCTGATCGTCCACGCCCGCATGGTCGGCTTCGACTACGTCGCGGTGGAGAGCGCGCGCGATCTCGGCGCCTCGCCCCTGCGCGCCTTCTTCACCGTCACCCTGCCGATCGTCCGATCGACGATCATCGGAGCGGCGTTCATCGCCATGGCGCTCTCGCTCGACGACTTCATCATCACCTTCTTCACCATCGCGGGCGGCAACACGTTGCCGACCTTCATCTGGGGAATGATCCGGACCCAGACCGATCCGACCATCAACGCCATCGCCACTCTGCTCGTCTCCCTCACCGTCGTCTCGTCGCTGATCGCGATGACGGTGACGAAGTACCGCGGTTAGCCGGAACCTCCCCATCCACACGAGTCGGGCGGGAAAGTCGCTCCCCTGCCTCGGCAACAGAGGAGACCGCTCCACCGAATCGGGTCAACTCCACCTCCGGAGCTCCTTGCCCGACGGACTGATCCCGACACGGTAGCGCCGTGCGGATAGGCGCATAATCGGGCGGTCACCGCCGGCAAGGGTCGTCGCCATGCCCACGGAGCCGAAGTCGTACCCCCGGACCACCCCGGCGCGGAAGCGAAGGCTGCCCATCGGCATCCAGACCTTTGGTGAGATCCGCGAGAGAGGCTGCTACTACGTGGACAAGACCGCCTGGCTCGGGCGGCTGGTCAACGAGGGCAAGCACTACTTCCTTTCCCGCCCGCGGCGTTTCGGCAAGAGTCTGCTGCTGGACACCCTCAAGGAGCTCTTCGAAGGCAATGAAGCGCTGTTTGAAGGGCTGGCCATCCATGACGAGTGGGACTGGTCGGTACGCCATCCGGTACTACGGCTGAGCTTCGGCAGCGGCAGCTTCACGGAGCCGGGTTTCCTGGGCCGTTCCGCCCTGGCGCAACTGGAGACAATCGCCCGCAAGGCCGGGCTCCCCGCTCGCTACGAGGATGCGCCGCTGCGCTTCGGCGATCTGATCGCAACGCTTCACGAGCAGACCGGACTGCGAGTGGTGGTGCTGGTCGACGAGTACGACAAGCCGATACTGGATGCTCTGGAAGCTCCCGACATCGCGCGCGCCAATCGCGACTTTCTCCGTGGTCTCTACGGGACCATCAAGGACAGCGACGCCCACGTTCGCTTCACTCTGCTCACCGGGGTGAGCAGGTTCTCCCGGGTCAGCTTGTTCTCGGGACTGAACAGCCTCAGGGACATCACCCTGGACCCGCGTTACGGCGCCATCTGCGGCTATACCGAGTCGGACCTGGACACGGTGTTCGCTCCGGAGCTCCCCGGGCTCGACCGCGAAGTGATCCGTGAGTGGTACAACGGCTACCGCTGGCGAGGAGAGGAGCCGGTATACAACCCCTTCGATATCCTGCTGCTCTTCGACTCCCGGGAGTACGGCGCGTACTGGTTCGAGACGGGAACGCCGACCTTTCTGGTCGAGGCGCTGGCGGGACGGGGGGTGAGCACCTTCTCTCTGGAGGGGGCGTTGGCGGGCGACGCGCTGCTGTCCTCGTTCGACGTCGACGCCATCGCGCCGGAGGCGCTGCTGTTCCAGACCGGGTACCTGACTGTCCGCAGCGCCGAGTGGTGCGACGGGGAGATCGCCTACCAATTGGGCTATCCGAATCGGGAGGTACGGCTGAGCCTCAACCGGAGTCTGCTGGACTACCTGACGGCGTACTCGCTGCGGTGGGTGGAGCACCGCGCCGGGCTGTACCGGGTGCTGCGGGCGAACGATTTCGAGGGGTTGGAGGAGTTGCTGCGGGGACTGTTCGCAGGCATTCCCTACGAGTGGCACACGAACAACGAGATCGGGCGGTACGAGGGGTACTACGCGAGCGTGGTGTACTCGTGCTTCGCGGCGTTGGGGATGGATGTGAGGGTGGAGGACAGCTCGGCGAGGGGACGCGTGGACATGGCGGTGCGTTTCAACGGCAACGTCTACCTGTTCGAGCTGAAGGTACGGGAGCGCTCATCGGAAGGGGCGGCGATGGCGCAGCTTCGCGAGAGGGGTTACGCGGAGAAGTACCGGGGAACGGGCGAGGCGGTCCACCTCATTGGCGTCGAATTCAGCGAGGAAACACGTAGCGTGGCGGGCTTCGAAGTGGCGCCCGGCCGATGCGCAGTACCCGGAAGACGGGCGGGGTCAATGACCGGAAAGAAAGCGGGGCTACACGAGCGCGAAATCATCCAGAATGCACGCTTCAACAAGTCGTAAGGTGAACAATCCAGGATTCGGTGTTCCCCGGCTACTTCTGAACGGATGAGTCGATCTCCATTAGGAGGTTCCGGTTCGTTCCATGCCCTTCGATGTACTCGGCCGTCTCTTCGGTCTGTCGCCTGAGTGCGAAAAGCCGCAGGTTCGTCGTTCGACCCTTCGCCTGCTCGAGCAACCGCATGATTCTCTTCGCGTTCTCGTCTTCCCCAAGTGTCAGAAAAGCGGGTCTGATCTGTCTCACCCGTAGCAACCCTCCACACAGCAGGAGAGCATACGTGTAGAAGACATGCTTTCTTGCTCCTGTGACGAAGCGGCAGATACCCTCACAGGTCCACTCGACGGCTCTGTCGAGCCATGCGCTGTTGTGATCGAGCAGCTCGATGGTCGTGTCGCGTCGGCTCACCAACCCGGAAACGCACGCCAAGTGATTCTGGTTGAATGTGCGGACTGGAATCCGAAGTACCTTGTCGAGCACCGTCTCGATCTCGGAGCGACGATCCAGGCAACGCGCCAGACTGTGATAAACGGCGGAAGGACCGCCCGGATTCCGGATGAGTGGCGGCTTGCGCGCAGAGGTTCCTCCCGACACCGGATCGTTCACGACTGCACTGATCAGTCTCTTGCGGATCTGCTCCGGACAGCGCAGGAAACACCATGTCGCCGGCAGAAAGAGCCGGGAAGGAGAGCGGGACAACCCACGGGGTACTTCTCCCGACCGGATGTGACGATCCAGGTCATTGGCCAGACGCTCCAGCATGGACTCGAGCAGCCCCTCGATTTCTTCCTGCCTTTCCTTGGTCAGCGCATCGGGCAGCCTTCCATCGGTGTCGAGGGGGAACCGCTTTCCCTTGGTGCCATCCGGCGGGGATGATGACCGGAAGAAATTGTAGAGAGCCTCTCTATCGGCATGGAGGAGATGTTTTTCCGTCCCCCTTTCCCAATGTGATGCGTGCGCCTGATACACGATCCGGTCCGGGTAGTCGAGCGACCGGTTGAGATCATCGAGCAGCTCTTCTCGGCTCCGCTTCTCGAAGGGGAGTGCGGACCAGTCCAATCGCAGGGGACGGTTCCGCAGTCGGGACCACTGTTCGGAGGTCATTTCGACCCGTGCCCAACCCTGGGTGGGTCGCTGCTCGAGACGCAAGCTGACATCGACGTCCCGCTCCGGTGGCAGCTCGAATGGTGCACTCCACTTGCGCAACTGCGCTTCGTCCTCCTTCTCGAGGTAAATCTCTAGCTTCGTGAGTCCCCGGCGAATGCGATAGCTCGGGGGCTCCAGGCAACGATAGGGCTCCCCGGCGGGTACGGTGTCTTCGCCGGCGGGGATGAGATCCTGAAACTCGGCGCATCCGTTCGTGCGTATCACCGTGACCGCAATGCCAGGGAGAAAGTCGAACCAGGGAGGCTCATGCCGCGCGAGCCGACCGGCGGCTTCGAGCGCCCCCCGTGCGGCCGTGTCGGGCTCGGCCTCGATCAATACGAGGTCTTCGGGTACGGAAGACCGAACAGATTGTTTGAGAAAGCCGGCCCCCTGAACCTCTCCCGGTGTATCCAATACGATGACATCGGCGTCCTCCATGGTATCTACCGCCTGCGACGGAAGTGCGCGCTCGCGGTGCACGTGTCCGGTCGGGATCCCGATCTCGATCCATCTTCCCGATTCGTCGCGGACGATTTCCTTCCTGGTCTCCCTTCCGGTCGCGATGTCAAAGGGCAGCCTCGATTGCTGTTCAATCGTCTTCACATCAACGTCGGGATTTGCCGCCTGTACTGCCTTCAGTGCCGCGCCGACCCTGGCTCCCCAACTCCCGCTCCAAGCGGCATCCGCTCCGCGTTGCCTTCTCCTCGGTGCGAGGATGTACCGGCCCCGCCACTCCCTCTTCACGAGCTCGAGCTTCGTGAAGTGCAACGAGTCCCGCATGTCCGAAAGAACCGCAATCGAGAGATCGTGTTCCTGCCCGTTACGTATCCGCTCGACCCGATGCAAAAGTCCGAGGCACAGCACGACAGGCCGCCAGATGAGCTCGAAGCGTTTCGCTCGCGTCTCTTGCAGGGCGCTCAGAAGGGCGGACTGCTGGAGCTCGAGGAGACGGCCGTTGTCCGGTATACCGAAGACCGCTATGTCCGCGTCCTGCGCGAACAGCTCGACCGCGGCCACGATCGACCTTCGGCCAAGCCCCTCGAGTAGCCCCCTCTCATGCTCCGTCTCCTTCAGCGCATCGACTATTCGGCACCGGCGCCCCGCCTCTCCGATTGATCCCCATCCCCCGCCCCGACCGTGTGGGGCGAACGCCGCCTGCGGTCCCGCCACCATGCGGGGAACCTTCTCTCCAACCATTACCGCGACGCCGGCGCTCCCGCCATCCACGATGAAGCAGTCCGCGTCGTTGTTCTTCTCCCCGGTGTCACGCTCGTTCTCCACGCTGGTGCTCCAGCTTCTGGCGGCAAGGTCGTGCAGTCCATTGAGGTCGATCCCGCAGAGCTTCATCGAGCCAAGTACTCGAGGCTGGTGCGGAGGTATTCCTCCAGGTCATTCAGGCCCTGGGTGAATTCCTCGGGCGCCAGCCCGAGCTCCAGTACCAGGAGTCGCTTCCCGCCGGCTACACGTTGCCGCTTCTCGCCTGCTCGCCCGTGACCGGGTTTCGAACGGAGCACGATTCCTCCGCTCACCGGGAAATGATCCGCAATTCGATGCAGGGCGGCACCCATTCCGTCCAGTTCGTCCGCGAGCGGTCCGGGCAGGAACGAGTGCAGAGACCACATTGCGATCCACCGGAGCGGCTCCCCGGCGTAACCCGTAATTTTCAGCCATGCGGAAACGCCGGGAGGTGCTGCATCGGGCGGGTACTCAGAGCAACGTGCGGTGGTCTCGACCATGAGCCGATAGTCAGGCAGATGAAAGACCACCAGTGGATCGTCATGAAGCAGCCACTTGCCCTTTACGTGCTCCGGGTGGAAGTGTATCGGGGAACCCGCAACCAGCCGGGCGGAAGGAAGCGCTGCGCATACCAGCACAAGTGCAATGACGCACAGCTCCTCCCAACTCCTTGCCTGCCATCGCCACATCTCGTCCTGGATACGCTGGCGCCGAAGGATCTCCTGCCAGGCACGCCAGATCCATCGGTAGCGCACGTTGTGCTGAAGGACATGGTTGGGGGGGAGTCCGGGGGTGGCCAGTCCGACGTCTCTCTCCTGCAAGGTACGGTCGACCCGCCGGCAAACCCGTTCGTAGTGTTGCACTGCCGCGAGACCGGAGGACCCCTCCGCCGCCCGGCTCCGGTGGATATAGCTTCGCGCCACGCTACGGCTCTGGTGCGCGAGAGCACGAAGCACCCGGTTCTCCGGCGTGTCCACCGATTGCAGTCGAGTCGGTGCGAGCAGACGTTGCATCGGCCCGGCCCGCTCCTCGATGGTGTCTCCCGGTTGTCGCACCAGCCACAGGACGGAACGTCGATCCATCTCCTGGATTCTCGATACCGGGGTCATCCGGTGGGTGCGCACGAGAGCTCGACTCAGATGCTGCAGGACTTCGACCACGATTCGGTCAAGGGTCTGAGCATGTTTCACGATCACATCGAAGGTCGGACGAAGTTTGGAGTCGTTCTCCCACCAACGCTCGATCACTCGGTCCCAAAGCTCATCCGGTGGGGTCGCATGCTCGAGCTCCCGCTCAATGTCCTTCAGCCTGGCACTCATTCGATAGACCATGGCCTCGAGGTCCCGGCCGAGGTGCTGCTTCGGATCCACCGGGTCGCTCCCGTCAGGTGGCCGATCCGGCACATCTCGCCAAGTGACCCGTATGGGCTCCGTCTCTCCAAGCCGCAACCTGCAGCCTTCGGCGGGACGAATGGGGAGCGGGATGCGGAAGAGCTTGAAGATGCCACCGGCGGAACACGTGCCCTCGTCCAGTGACGTGATGCCGTCACGCTCTCCGTAGAGCGCCGGTTCCGTAGCGGTCGAGACAATGGCGCTGTCGTCCGGCCCGATGCAGATCTCCTCCCCGGGCCGTGCTTCCTTGAATTCCCCTTTCCCGGAATCCGGGATGAGCTCGGACCAAGGGCGTCTGAGGACGCGCAGCTTCATCTTGTCAGGTGCGTCTCTGGAGCCCTGGCCACACGAACAGTCCGTCGCTGGAGCGTGCCCGGTGCGTCGCCTCCCGGATGGCCTCGGCGAGCTCCTCGTCTTCCAGCCTGGCTCCCACTAGTTCGCGCAATCGCTCGAGGGCGTGCCCGCTCAACTCGACGTCGATACCACGTAGCTTCGGCAGAACTCGCATCTCGACCTGATCGGCGAGTGGGAAGCGCCAATCCAGGGCGCCTTCGGCAGGATAGTTCGCAATGTAGGCACTGATGGCTTGGTGCATTCGATGACCGAATGCTCGGTTGACCGAGTGGCAGATCTCGTTGGCCTCCTCGACCAGTCTTGCCACTTCTGTCCACTCGATCCCGCTCGAACCATCAGGTCTGCGGGTCCACCCGGTCCACTTGTCCGTGGGCAGGAATCGGCTCCGGCTCCGCCGTGCGTCCGGCCCCTTCGTGCCAGGGGAGAGAGTGCCCGGCTTCGGAAATCGGAGCAGGTTGGACCGATCCAGCACCTTGTCGGACAGGGACTGGGTGCTTTCGTCTTCGTTCATGGTTCCCACGAAGAGGATCCGTTCATCCGGGTAGACACTCAGGGCGTGGCCTTGTTCACCACCCGCCGGCAGATCAATACCGATCCGGGCATCTTCTCCCGGGCGCATTTCCAGGCGACTCAGGAACTCCGAAAAGTAGTACTCGACCCGAGCCAAGTTCATCTCGTCGAGCAGCACCAGCAGCATGCGGTCCTTCCACGCTTCGGCTTGCGACGTCCAGTCCTCGGTCCTGGTATCGAAGTGCACGAGTGCCCTCGAAAGATCGGTCGCCCGATACCTTCTCTCCATGTAGTTGTAGAATCCCATCAGGTCCTGCGGGCTGTCCCAACGGGGTTGTACCGACACCTGCAAGAAGTGAATCCCCATCGCCTCCGCATAGCGACGGGGAAGTTGACTCTTGCCGGTACCACTGATCCCTGCGAGCACCGTCATCGGGCTGATGTCGTTGATCTTGAGGGAGGTGTGGAATGCCCTGATGACCCGCATGTCGAAGTGGAGTCCGTGGTTCCGGAGCGAGCTTTCGACCTCTTCCAAGGCGTCACTTTCGCTCTCCGGACGCCAAGCGGTCGCTTCCCCAACCTCCAGGCAGGCCGGGGGATCCAGCAACTCTTGAATCACGTCGTGGTACTTCCCGGAGTCGGAACCGGCTCGAGTAGCCGTGCTCACTTCCTGATGCAGTCCATCCCTTTTCGCTTCCAGCGTATCCAGCTCCCTCTCCGTTCTTCTCACATCACTCTGAAGCTCCGAGAGCCGGTCCTTGTCTTGTCTGATCCTTGTCTGGAGCTCCCTTGATCCAAGGGCACGTGAAGCCAGCTCGGCGGCCTCTCGACGCAGCTCGTCTCCTTCTGCCTTCAGCGCCTCGCTCTCCTCCTTCAACTTCTCGACCTTGTTCTCGGAGGCTTGAATCAACTCCTGGGCCTCCGCTCCTCGTGCGATCAGCCCGCGCGCCTCGTCACGTTCGTTCCGCAGTTGCTCGAGCTGGGTTGAAAGGTCTGCAAGCATGGCGACCCGGCTCGCGTGCGCGGCGTCGGCACCCGCCACATACCGCTTTGCGGCGTCGAGTCGCGCCTCGATTTCGGCCAGCTCCATTCTCATCTCGGAGGCTTGCCGTTCGGCGTCCGCACGGTTCTCGATCTCGGCTCGGACTTCCTCTTGAATCCGAGCGATCTCGGTACGCCGCTCGTCCAGGCGTTCCCACTCCTCCTTGACGAGCTTGACCCGTTCCTCCCAGAACCCGGCCTCCGCCTGATTCTTGTCCAGCTCGCTCAAGGTGCTCTGCCGAGTGGAGATCTTTCCTTCGAGATCGGTCAGCTCCTCTCTCATGGCCTCGATCTGCTCATCGAGGCTCCCAAGCCTGGCGACCTTGGGGAGACGGCGTTGGTACTTGCCGTATTGCACCGCGAAGATGACCACCACGACGAGGACGATCATGAGCAGGAGTCCCGCCCCCAGCAGCATGGGAATGACGGGGATCGATGCAAGGAGCTCAGTCACTGGTCGTACTCCGCCGTCCTTCCCTGGCGGTTGAGCGCAGGCGGGTCGAGTCGAGTGTGCATCGTGTTTTTCCAGGGGGCTGCGGTCGCAGAACTCTCTTCGCGTGTACCCGTTTGCCGGGGACTGGTCGACTGGCCGGCCGGGGTGCCTGGCTGCTCCTGCTCGTCACCGTCCGTCGGAGGAGGTCCGTTCGTGACGTTCATGGGACCCGGTCGACGGTCATCCTCTGTCCGGTCGTCGTGCGGAAGCCGACGAGCCGGCGTCGCGGCCTCTGCTTCCGCCTCGAGCCGCTGGAGCCGCGCCTCTTGCTCTGCGATGGACACGGTCAGATCCGACTCCCTTCCCCGCAGGACGTTCAGTCGCGACTCCTGCAACCGGCGGTCGACCCGAAGCGCAGCGACGGCTGCCCCGAGGTCACGCCTCTCCTCGCCCAAGCGCTCGATCCTCTGGTTGAGCTCGAGGTGCTCCTCCGTCGCACGCGCTCGTGCGAGCTCCGCACGGTCACGCGCCTCCCGTGCGGCCCTCGCCTCATTACTCGCCCTGCCTGCCTCCGCCAGCGCTTTGTCCCCCTCCTGCCGTGCCTCGTCTGCGAGCCGCTGGAGTCGAGCCGTCTCGTCCGAGAGCTCCGCCATCGCGTGCTCGAGGTCTGCTCGGCGCTGATCCTCTGCATTCACTTCCGCCCGAAGCTCTCCGAGGCGTTCGTTGGCTTCCTGGACGTTTTCCTCCAAGGTCCGGTAGCGCGCGGACAGTACGGCCCGCTGTTCCCGCAGCTCGGCCGCCTGCTCTCGTGCGCTCTGGTTGGCCTGCAATACTTCCCGGTGTCTTCGCGAGAGAGTGGCAATCTCGCTCTCGGTCTCCCTCCTGCTGCTCTCCAGATCCTCGAGGGTCTTCCGGGTCCCCTCGACACCCTGATCCAGTTGTGCAAGCTCCCTTTCCGCCTCTCGTCGTGCCTCTTCGAGCCCCGCGATCGTCTGTTGCAGCTCTTCTGTTCTCACTCTGCCGGTTGCGATCTCGGCCCCGAGTCGCTCCCGATCGCTCCGGGTCGAGGCGAGCGCAGCCATGACCTTTGCGAGGTCCGACTGCACCTCCTCATGACGGCGTGATGCTTCTTCCGTTTCCGCACGCAGCGATCGCAACCGTCTCTCTTCCACCCGCAGGCCCTCGATCTCCGTCGCAACCGCAGCGAGCTCCGCCTCGTGCTCCCGCTTCTCCCGTCTCAGACCTTCGATATCTTCCTCCACCTCCGTTGATGCGGCCCTCTTCGTCTCCAACTCTGCGTCGATCTCATACACGTGCTCCCTTGCTTCGTCATGGGCTCGCTCTGCCTCCCTCCTCTTCTCCTCGAGAGCGGCAATCGTGGCTTTGAGATTCTCCCGCTCCTTTTCGAAGCGATTGTCTTCCGCCTTCAGTCGGCTGATGTCGGCCACGAGCTCGTCACGCCTTTCCTGGAGCTCAACGACATCGGTTTTCAGGCGCTGCCCCTGTTTCACAAGGACCGCCAGTCTCCCCTTTGATTCTCTTTCTTTCTTCTCGCGCCTTGCCGCCTCTTCCCGCTCCTGATCCTCCCGTATCGCAGCCTCGGCCTCGAGGTTCTCGACTTGGCTGGTCAGTTCATCACGCGTCGTCTGGAGCTCGCCTTTCTTGTCCACGAGATCGGCAATTGCGGTCGTGAGGTGCCCCTGTTCCTCAGCCAGGCGCACACGTTCCTCCCGAAGCTGGCGGATTTCGCCAGCGAGCGCATCGCGCCTTTGCTGAACCTGATCGAATTCGCTCCTCGTGCTTCCCTCCTTTTCTCTGAGGTCGTCCAGTCGCTCCTTTGCATCCTTCTCCTTCTCCTCCAGCCTTGCCGTCTCTTGCGTGAGATCGTGAACCTTGGCCACCAAGTCGTCGCGTTTCGCCTGGAGCTCGCCGATCTCCTCATGCAGCCCGGCCGTCACTCTCTTGCGCCCTCTCTCGAGCATCTCCTGACCCCGAACCTCTGCCTCGCGTTTGCGGAGCTGGTCATCGTATTCGTAGATCTTGAGGAAAACGATCGCGAACAACGCAAAGCTGAAGGTGGCGAGCAGCCCGATCGCCCAAGTAGTCCAGACAAAGGGCGAGGCCGCGTCTGCCGATGGATTACCGGAGGCCGAGGTCTCTCTCGATTTGGTCAAGGCAGCTCTCCATGTCGTCTCGAAGCTCGTGCACCCAGAATCGCCGTACCGACCAGCCGAGGCTCCGAAGCTCGTGGTCTCTCCAGATATCGGGGGTCTTCCGATCGCCGTCCTGGTCAGTATGCCAAGTCCGGCCGTCTACCTCGACGTCGAGCTGGATCCGGTTTCCTTCCTGCTCTCCAAAGAGCGCGAAGTCCAGGCGCCGGCCTGCGATCTCGTGTTGCGGCTGCGGATCGAGGCCGCGTCTCTGCATGGCTGCATACATCCGCTCTTCCCAAGGCGACTCGAAGAGTGCAACGGCATCCTTCGGGGACTCCCTCGGTCCACCGGCGCGCTCCGCCAAGCGAGCGAGATGGGCAATGCCCGAGGAGCGGGCGAAGTCGAGGTTGCCTATCACTTCGCAGATCGCTCGTGCCCGGCTCACGGCCACGTTGAACCGTCGTCGGTCCGCGCTGATGAATCGCCTCGCTCCGGCCGGCATGTCCGGTCCGGCGGCGAGCGAGAACAGGATGAGATCGCGCTCGCCGCCCTGGAACGAGTCCACCGTGGCAATCTCGAGCTGGAGCGCCGTCGTCTCTTTCCGGCCCAAGCGTCGCCGTACTGTCCATTCGATGAGACGTACTTGTTGGTTGAAGAGTGCGATAACCCCGACCGAGCCGGAGTAGCTCATCCTGGCCAGATCCACGAGTCGCCTGACAATGACTTCGGCCTCCTCCCGACTGGACGAGCCGCGGCTGCCGTCGGTGATGATCTCCGCCCGAACGTCGGTCCAGTGCAGGCCGGGGAGCATCCCGGCCGGCCGGACAAGTCGCTCGCGGTGACAGCGCGGACGAAGCCGCATCCCATAGAATGCCTCGTTGAGGTACTCCACGATTTCAGGGTCGGATCGGAACTGCTCGCGCAGCATGATCCTGTGGCTGCTCGGGGCAGCCGTCGCAAGATCGAACAGTGAGCTCGTGCTCTGTGCGAAGCGCCCGATCCCCGGCCGATCGAGGGCAAGGCTCGCCAGGAGCTCGCGGTCCTGGGCAGGTGTGAGGCTCGGGATCACGGAGAGCTGCTGAGGGTCTCCGACGACCACTGCGTTGCGCGCGCGGGCGAGGAGTGGAATGGCAGACGCGATGTCGCACTGGCTGGCTTCGTCGAATATCACGACGTCGAAGAGTCCTGGAATGAGCGGGATTCGTCGCGGAGCAGCGAGCGTGCTGACGGCCCACGCCGGGCGGTGCGCGAGGACCTTCCGGGCAAGGCTCTCCGGCATGTTCCGAACGGCGCTGCCACCCCGCAGCGCGAGTTCGGCGGCTGCGTTTCTCAGATGTCCCGAGCGTTCTTCGTCAGGTCTGAAAATCGCCTCCACAAGCCGCGGCAGCAAGGCAGCCATTCGCTCCGCGATGAGGGCCGTCACTGCGGCAGGATCGTCGTCGCCGGGGCCCGCAATGTCGTCGAGCGCGGCCTTGAGCTTCGTATGGGCGCGCCGAAGCTCCGCTCGGCTGGCTCCCGGACCCGGTGGCTTCACGGCTTCTCTCCGGCCTCGACGGCCGATCGGGCGGAGCCAGTCGAGCAGCCCCCGGAGCAGGTGACGAACCCCGGACACCCGCCGGTTCCCCCTGCCAGGGAGATTCCGTTCGAGATGCTCCAACCGTTCCGTCACGTCGGACAGGGCGACGCCGAGCACCGATGCCTCGCGGCTTCGGTGCAGGCTTTGCCGCCTTGCATGATCCAACGCGCTGAGCGCCTCCAGCGAAGCGGCGAGTGCGTTGCACGCCTCGTGGGGAAGACTCTCGGCCAGGATGGCGTCGATGGCACGGACGAAATCGAGATCACTCTCTCCGGCCCGGTCGCGCGCCCGAGTGAGCAGGACCCGGTCCCCCAGGAGACTCCGACAGCGTTCTTCCACCGCGTCAATCGCCTGATGGTTGCGACTGGCGAAGAGCACTGCCTGTTCCTGGGCCACAGCGGAGGCAATGACGGCCAGAATTACCTGGGTCTTTCCGGTTCCGGGAGGACCTGTGATGACTGTGAGTGGCCTCGAGAGTCCGCTGATGGCGGCTTCGAGCTGATCTTCAGTGAGCGGGACTGGATTGAGGACCGCCGCGGAGACGGCCTGTGGATCGCTTCCTTTGACCACCGTTTCCAGGGCCGTGCCATGGAGCGCGGTGGAGTCGATTTCTCTCAGCTTGGCGACATCCGCTGCGGCGTTTCGGGTGTACGGGTGATAGTTGGCGAGGAACACCGCGGCTGCGTTGACGATGGCTGTCTCATTCAGCGACACGGTTCCGGCGAGCTCTCGTGGGTCCATCCGCCCCTTGATGGAAGTCGCGGCGACCTCCCCCAGGCGCGCCGAGAAGTCGGCCAGATCGGATATCCGGACACCGCGCTCGTCTCCGCCCAGCAGATGCTCCCGTAGCGATTCCGGGTGCCACTTCGTTGCCCGCGCGAATCCTTCCAGCCAGTCAGCGTTGATCATGACGAGCTGATCCGTCAGATCGAGCACCAGCGGCCCGCTGTCGCCGATGCGGCGAGCGCCGAGCACCACGACTGGCCGGATGAAGCACGAGTCGCCGGATCGGACGACCTGCAGGGGGTATCCAATGGTGAGGTCCGGTCTGCCCAGACGCGCGAGCGACTCTCGCATCTCGGGCGGGAGGTGCTCAACGCGCACGCCAAGCCGGATCTGGCGATCGGGAGTGGGCCACCAGGCGCCGCGGGCGCACAGCACGAGGAACTGGCGCTTGTGACGCTCCGGTACCTGCGTGATGGCTCCTCGGACATCCCGGCGCAGGTTCGCCTCATAGTAGGGGAGCAGCTCGGCGAGCGTCGGAGCTCTTCTTCCGGCTGAAGAGTCTCTTTCAAACGCGGTCGTTTCCGTCTCGGCCTGCACGGTGATCGAGACCGGAGCCGCAATCAGCGTTTCCGCCGTTTCGGAATGCGGTCGGTTGGTCTTGTTGCCCGATACGGCGCGTGCGGCGAAGGGTGCGACTCGCCAGCGGCGATCTGTGCGCAGGGTGAGTCGCCCCTCGCGTTGCAGGGCGTCGAGGATACGCACGAGGGCCAACTTGTCCGAAGCGATGCCCGCGCTCAGCATCAGTTCGTGGAGCTCGTCCGAGGTAGCGCCTTCGGGTCGGATCGCAAGTGCGTCGAGAAGCAAGGACGGCGACAACGTCATGAAGAGACAACGCTCAGAAGGTCGACAGGACAGGACGGGAGTGGCCCGGCTCAACGCATAGGCGAGGGACCGGGTGCAGAATGGCCAGCATCTGCGATGCCGACTCCTGGCATGGCAACCCTGTCGCGCCGGAGGCGCTGCTGTTCCAGACCGGGTACCTGAATGTCCGCAGCGCCCAGTGGTGCGACGGCATCTCCGGCTCGCACTCCATCGGGCGACTCGGTCTCGATCGGCGGGGACGTGTCGGTTGAGGTCTGCGCCGTCCTGAAAATGGATGGCGTCAGGGTGGATCCGGCAGAGGGCGGTCCCAGCTTGGCGACGGGCAGGCGACTCGGGACCACGGGCCGGTGATCCTTCAGGATCGGGCGCCGTCCTCGCCGCCGGCCACCTCCATCGCCTCTCCGCCCGGCGCCGCCTCCGGATGGGAGGGGAGCACCCGGGGGGGGCGCCGGCGCCGGCGTTTCTTTTTCTGCTTGCCGATCACCGCGCGGTCGAGCTCGCTCAGGCGGCGGCAGCGGTCGCAGTGGCCGCAGCGGGGAGGGTCCTCCTCGCCGAACCACTTGCGGATGAACACGCTGCGGCACTCGTCGCTGGAGGCGTACTCGGCCATCGCCTGCAGGCGCCGCGAGTCCTGGCGCTGCTTGGTGTCGAGGCGCGCCGCGAGGTCCTCGATGCCGCTCACCAGCGCCTCGGGATCGACCCGGGCGTGGTAGCGCTTGTCGGCGTCGCGCGCGATCAGCCCTGCCTCTTCGAGCTGACCGCATATCGCGCGGCAGGTGGTGACCTTCACCTGCGCCCCGAGCGCGAGCTCCCCCACTTCGGCGCTGCGCTCGTTCACCAGCCATGCGCTCAGCGAGTGGCCGATGCGCCGGAGCTGGCCGAAGGTGGCGTGGCTGCGTTCGTTGAGGTGCTTCTGGATCTCGAGGTCGGCGGGATCGAAGAGCACGATGCACTCCGAGATGCGCCCGTCCCGGCCCGCGCGGCCCGCCTCCTGCACGTACTGCTCGATCGAGCCCGGCACCTGGTAGTGCAGGATGTAGCGGATGTTCGGCTTGTCGATCCCCATGCCGAAGGCGGTGGTCGCGACCATCACCAGGCGCGGCCCGCGCCGGGTGAAGCGCTTCTGCGCCTTGACCCGCTCGGTCTTGGTCATCTTGCCGTGGTAGCGCACCGCCGGGATCCGGGCACGGCGCAGGGCGGCGTATATCTCGTCGACCGCCTTGGTGGTCGCGCAGTACACGATCCCGGGACGGGTGAGCCGCTTGAGGAGCTTGCCGGCGGCGGCGAACTTGAGGTTGCCGTACGCGACCCGGGCGGAGAGGCGGAGGTTGGTCCGGTGGGGGGGAGCGGAGACCACCGCGGCGTTGCTCATGCCGAGGTGCTCCATGAGGTCTTGCTGCACCCGCGGCGTGGCGGTGGCGGTGAGGGCGAGGATCTGCGGGTTGCCGAGGGCCGCGCGTTCCAGTCCGACCCGCAGGTAGGCGGGCCGGAAGTCGTGTCCCCACTCGGAGATGCAGTGGGCTTCGTCGATGCACAGGAGCGCGGGACGGGTGGTCTCGAAGACCTTGCGCACGTCGGCGGACTCCAAGGTCTCCGGTGTGGTGAGCACGATGAGTCGATCGCCTTCCCGGAGCCGGGCGAGCGCCGCTTCCCGCGCCCGCTTGCCGAGCGTGCTGTCCAGGCGCACCACCGGGATCCCGCGGGCGAGCAGCGCCCGCTCCTGGTCCTGCATCAGTGCAATGAGGGGAAAGAGGGTGACCACGGGACGGTCGGCGAGCATCGCCAGCACTTGGTAGATGAGCGACTTCCCGTAGCCGGTGGGCAGCACCACGAAGGTATCTCGCCCCGCCAGGGCGGCGTGGAAGGCTTCCACCTGCTCGGGGTGCAGGGTGCGAATGCCGAAGCGCTCGCGCGCCACGCGGCGGCAATCGCCGAGGGTTGCGCCGCCGAAGAGGGCGTCCGGGTCGAGCGTGGCGGCGCGCCGCCGCGCCGGCGACTTCTTCCGGCTGCCGCGCGCGGGAGCCCCCATCGCCGTCGGGGCGGCGGGCGGGGCTTGCGCACCGACTCGAGTGCCTGCGCCAGACTCTTCCATGCTCGTGGGCATTGCCATTCGATGCTCCTCGGGAGCCGGGGGCGCCTGCGCGCCGTGAACTGGTGTGCGTACCATGGGCCTTGCCGGTGCCGCGGCTGCAACGACCGGCCGGACAGAGCCGCTCCGCCCCCCTTGGCTCGTGTGCTGCGCCGACCACGCCTGCCGGCTCCGAGAGCCTCGTTGAAAGGCCCAGGAAGCGGGCGTACGCCTTGAAATGCCGTGGCGGCCCTTTCTTGTTGGGGCTGGTCCTCCCGGGCCCCAAGGCGAATCGCCCCGGCCCGTGGAGGAAACGCCGCCATTGTACGCCGGAAAGCGATCAGATGTCGCTACTTTTCATCGCGCATCGGATAATCCCCCTCATCGTGGAGCCGAGGGGCGCAGCGCCGTGCGACTCGAGGAACGTATCGCCATCGTCACCGGGGCCGGCTCCGGGAACGGCCGGGGCATCGCGCTGCGCTTCGCGGAGGAGGGCGCCCGGGTGGTGGCCGCCGATGTGGACATCGAGACGGCGCGGGAGACGGCGGCGCTGGTCTCCGACGCCGGTGGCGAGGCGCTCGCGGTGCGGGCCGACGTGAGCCGGCGCGAGCAGGTGGCGGCGATGGTCGAGGCGGCGGGCGAGCGATACGGAGGGGTCGACATCCTCGTCAACAACGCCGGCGTCGAGACGCTGGTTCCCCTGCTCGACCTCGAGGAGAGCGAGTGGGACCGCGTCGTCGCTACCAACCTCAAGGGCGCCTTCCTGTGTGGACAGATCGCGGCGCGCGCGATGGTGAGCGCCGGGACGGCCGGAGCGATCGTGAACATCGCCTCCATCAACGCGAAGATCGCGCTCTCCGGACAGGCGCACTACACCTCGTCGAAGGGCGGGCTCGTCATGTTGACGAAGTCGATGGCGCTCGACCTCGCGCCGCACGGCATCCGGGTGAACGCGGTCGGACCCGGGGTGATCGAGACCCGCATGACCGAGCGATCGCTCTCCGATCCGCGGCGCCGCGCCATGCTGCTCTCGAAAGTGCCCCTGGGCAGGGTGGGGCAGCCGCGGGAGGTCGCCAACGCCGCGCTCTTTCTCGCCTCCGACGAGGCGAGCTACATCACCGGGACGACCCTCTACGTCGACGGCGGATGGCTGGCCGGGTGAACGGAGGGGGATCGTCCCGGCACTGCGACGTGCTGGTGATCGGCTCGGGGGCGGGGGGCCTGAGCGCTGCGCTCTGCGCCGCCCACCACGGACTCGAGGTGATCGTGGCCGAGAAGGAGCCGGTCTTCGGCGGCACCACCGCGATGTCGGCCGGGGTCATCTGGATCCCCGGCAGCTCGCATGCCCGGCGGGCGGGGGTCGAGGACTCGCCCGAGTCCGCGCTCGCCTACCTGGAGAACGAGGCCGGGAACCGGCTCGACCGGGACCTCGCGGCGGCCTTCCTCGAGCACGGGCCGCGCATGCTCGACTTCCTCGAGGCGCACAGCCACGTGTCCTACGCGCTCGCCGCGCCGTGGCCCGACTACCACCCCGAGACGGGAGACGCGATGCCGGGGGGGCGTTCGCTGTGGGTGGACCACTTCGATGGACGCCGGCTCGGAGCGGACTTCGCGACCCTGCGCCGCCCGCTCGAGACCACCATGATCATGGGCGGCATGAGCGTCGCCCGCGAGGACGTGCCGCACTTCCTGCGCATGACCCGTTCGCTCGGCTCGGCGCTCTATGTCGCCCGCCTCTTCGCCCGCCATCTCCTCGACCGGGTCGGGCACTCCCGCGGCACCCGGATCGCGAACGGGAACGCGCTCGTCGCCCGCCTCGCCCTGACGCTCAAGGAGCACGGGGTGCCGATGCTCCTGTCCTCGCCCGCGACCCGGCTTCTCCGCGAGGAGGGAAGGGTCAGCGGCGCGGTGCTCGAGCGCGGGGGACGACCGGTCGAGGTGCACGCGGCGCGCGGCGTGGTGCTCGCCTGCGGGGGCTTCCCCGCGAACGAGGAGATGAAGCGACGCTACTACCCCCATCTCCGGGCCGGCAAGAATCACCACTCCCTGCCCCCGGCCGGCAACCGCGGGGACGGCATCCGCATCGCGCGCGAGGCGGGCGCGGCCTTCTCCCCCGATGCGGGCCGACCGGCGGCGTGGACCCCGGTCTCCCTCGTCCCCCGGCCGCAGGGCGGGGAAGCGCCTTATCCCCACTTCATCGATCGCGGCAAGCCCGGCGTCATCGCGGTGGACCGGCGCGGGATGCGCTTCGTCAACGAGGCGAGCTCGTACCACGACTTCGTGCTCGCGATGTTCGAGGCGTGCCGGGACGAGCCGCGGGTCGATGCCTGCCTCGTCGCGGACCACCGCGCTATCCGCCGTTACGGACTCGGCGCGGTGCCGCCCGCGCCCGGACGGATCGGGCCCCACCTGCGCTCGCGCTACCTGCTGCGCGGCGAGAGCGTGGAGGCGCTCGCCGAGGAAGCGGGCATCGACCCCGGCGGGCTGCGCTCCACCGTGGAACGCTTCAACGCCGAGGCGGCGCGCGGAGAGGACCCCGAGTTCGGCAAGGGCGGGAACGTCTACAACCGCTTCAACGGCGACCCGACCCACCGTCCGAACCCCTGTCTCGAGCCGCTGCGCACGCCGCCCTACTACGCGGTGCGGGTGATCCCGGGAGACCTCGGCACCTTCATGGGCCTGCGGACCGACGCCTTCGCGCGGGTGCTCGACGAGGCGCGGGCGCCGATCCCGGGCCTCTACGCGACCGGGAACGACGTGGCGAGCTTCATGGGCGGCAACTATCCGGGGGCAGGAATCACCATTGGCCCCGCGATGACCTTCGGCTACCTCGCCGCCCGGCACCTGGCGGGCGTGGGGCCGGGTCGGGAAGGCGAACAGGAATAGGAGAAGCGCATGGACCGGGAACGTATCGAGAAGGCGGCGGCCTTCATGCACCAGACCCACCTCGACGGATCCGGGCACCGCCGGATCCCGGCGGCGATCCGGCCTCGCGACCCGGAGGAAGCCTACGCCGCCCAGGAGGCCTTTCACCGCCTGCGCCTCGGGACGGCGCGGCCGTCTCTCGCCGGCTACAAGATCGCCGCCACGTCCCGGGCGATCCAGGAGCAGGTCGGCCTGCGCGAACCCTTCCTGGGCGCGATACTGCCCGGGATGGTCCACCACTCGCCCCACGCGCTGTCATTCGGGGACTACCAGCAGCTCGGCATCGAGTGCGAGATCGCGGTGGAGCTGGGGGCGGACCTCCCGCCCGCCGGTGCCCCCTTCGACCGGGACGCGGTGGCGGCGGCGGTGTGTGCGGTGCACCCCGCCTTCGAGCTGCTCGACATGCGCAACTGCGCCTTGCGCGGCATCGACGCCACGTCCTCCATCACCGACAACGCGATGATCTCCGGCGTGGTGCTCGGGCCGCGCACCGGCGAGTGGCGGACGAGCGGGATCGGAGACCTCGCGGGCAGGCTGAGCGTCAACGGCGCGCCCCGCGGCGAGGGCAACACCCGGGACGCGCTCGGTCATCCCCTGGAAGGGCTCGCCTGGATCGCCAACCACCTCGCGGGACGCGGCCTCGCCCTGCATGCCGGGATGGTGGTGATCACCGGCAGCATCATCGCCACCCAGTTCCCGCGGGCCGGCGACCGCGTGGCCTACGAGGTAGAGAAGCTGGGCCGGGTCGAGGTGCGGGTCGACTGAAGCGCGCACGCCGCCGGGCTCGTTCATCGTGACGCGCTTCCCCGGCGCGCCCGGGTGCCCTCCCGCCACAGGACGAGGCCGCCGGCCACGATGATCGCCGCGCCGGCGACCGCGAACGCGTCCGGTGTCTCGCCGAACACGAGCGCGCCCGCGACCATCGCCCACAGGATCTGGGAGTACTGGAAGGGCGCCAGCGTCGACGCGGGGGCGCGCCGCAGCGCGGCGAGAATCGCGATGTCCGCCACCGCCGCGATCCCTCCGATGGACGCGAGCAGCATCCAGTCCGAGGGACGGAGCGCCGAACTCGCGGCGATGCCGAAGGGCGCCAGCAGGAGGGCGCCGATCCCCGCGCTGTATATCAGGATGGTCCAGGGGTCCTCCTCGCGGCTCAGCCGTCGCGTGACGAGCTGGGCCACGGAGAAGGCGGCGGCGGCGAGGATCGGGAAGACCGCACCCCAGTGCAGCACCCCGAGTCCCGGGCGCAGCACCACGAGCACTCCGGCGAAGCCGATCAGGACCGCGGTCCAGGTCCCGGGGGTGATGCGCTCGCCGAGGGCGGGACCCGCGAGCAGGGCGATCATGAAGGGCGCGGTGCTCACGAGCATGATCGACTCGGCGAGCGGCACGTGGCGCAGCCCGGCGTAGAACAGGAAGGTGATGCCCATCCAGGCGGCGGAGCGCAGCGCGAGGAGCCCGAGGTGCCGGGTGCGCAGCCGGGCCCGGCGGGGCGCGGGCAGCAGCGCCAGGAGCACCCCGAAGTGCAGGCTGAAACGGACCCAGGCGATGAAGGCGATCGCGTGCACCGCGAGCAGGTGCTTCGCGATGGTGTCCATCGCGATGAAGAGCGCCATCGCCGCGAGGTAGAGCGCGACCGCGGCCGGCAGTGAGGGGGGGGAGGCCCGAAGGCCCCGGGGCACCGGGTCTCACCGGAGACTCGGCCCCGGACCGGCACCGGATCCCCGGTCCGCGGCTCCACGGCGCGTGGCGAAGCGCATGCCTTCGCATTGCGCTCCCCGCTCGCCGCTCGCTTCCCACCGGCCGATGTTGACGACCCCGAGGGAAGCTGACCTAATGTGCCGCCGTGTCGGGGTGCCACGGCACGCCATTCGAGTAGCGTCATTCATATCCGAGGAGGAACACGATCATGCGCAAGAAGAAGATTGCCCGGCGACAGGCTATCAAGACCATCGCGGCAGGTGGAGCCGCTCTCGCCGCCTCTTCACTCCCCGCACCCTGGGTCAGACGGGTGCACGCCTCGGATACGATACTGCTCGGCGTTCCGTCCTCGCTGTCCACTCCCTATGGTGTTGCCGACGACACCGACCACCTGAACGGGACCATTCTCGCTCAGGAAGAGATCAACGCCGCGGGCGGGATCATGGGCCGGGAGCTGGAGCTCTTCGTCCCCGACGTGGACAAGCTTTCCCCCGAGAGCTGCCGGCAGACGATAGCGGCATGCATCGACAAGAAGGTCCATGCCATATCGAATGCGTTCCTCTTCGCGCCGATTCCCGCAATGGACGATCAGGTGTGGGTCGTCACCGGTGACGGCGACGCCCTCAGCATCGGCGGAAACCACC